>NZ_JBWLUT010000203.1:0-10644 GCF_056504575.1 Blautia sp. CGZ-1-C1 | reverse complement strand
CAAAATTATGCTTACATTCAGATAACAGTATTTACAAAATCATATATTTGTTTCCCGCCAGAATATACGGATAAATAATCAGGCTAATTTCTTACCAGTAAGCATTTCGTAACTCTGAAGATATTTTTCAATCGTCTTATCTACGATATCCTGTGGAAGAGTCCAGTTATTGTCCGGATTTGCTTTCAGCCAGTCACGGGCAAACTGTTTGTCAAAGGACGGCTGTCCATGTCCTGGTTCATAGCCTTCTGCCGGCCAGAAACGAGAGCTGTCAGGTGTAAGCATCTCATCACCGATTACCATATTTCCCTCTTCATCCAGTCCAAACTCAAATTTGGTATCTGCGATGATGATTCCTTTACTTAATGCATATTCCGCACATTTCTTGTAAAGTGCAATGGTATTATCACGAAGTTTTGCAGCTAATTCTTCTCCTCTTCCCGGGAAATATTTCTCAAGGTGAGCAATACTCTGCTCATAGGAAATATTTTCATCATGATCACCAATCTCTGCCTTTGTAGACGGAGTATAGATAGGCTCAGGAAGTTTGTCTGATTCTTTCAGGCCTTCCGGTAACTCAATACCACAGACTTTACCGGTTTTCTTGTAGCTTTCCCAGCCGCTTCCGGTAATGTAACCACGTACGATACATTCGATTGGCAGCATCTCAAGCTTACGGCACATCATACTATTTCCATCAAATTTCTCCTGCTGGAAGAATTCAGGCATATCTTTTACATCTACAGAAATCATATGGTTCGGCAGAATATCTTCTGTCATATCAAACCAGAATTTGGACATCTGAGTCAGTACAGTTCCTTTCTTTGTTACCTGATTATTCAGGATAACATCAGAAGCAGCTGATGCGGTCTGTTGCAACCATGATCAGGCTGTCACCGTTGTCATAAATCTCACGTACTTTACCTTCTTTGATTGGTTTCATTTCCTGCATTTTTTCGCACCTCAATATTCTTATGTACTTTTGTTCGGTTCGCACCGAAATTACTGTATTACCGTACCACCATCTCTGTCACAGGTTGTCAATACGCTGAATTTTATTTAGGTACACTGATAAAATGTTGGCGACTTGATCTCAACCAAATCAAGTAAGTCCCCTGCTTCAATTGCGAATCTCCGATTGACTTAATTATTCATCACGAGCCCATCCATAAGAATATTTTACCGCCTTATTCCATCCTTTTATCTTCTGCTGTCTGGTTTCATCTGTGATAGATGGATAAAATTTCTGATCAATGGACCAGTTTTTACGCACTTCTTCCTTACTGCTCCAATAACCTACTGCCAGTCCGGCCAGATAAGCTGCCCCCATTGCAGTTGTTTCCACACAGCATGGGCGGTTGACTGGTGCATTGATAATATCGGCCTGTGTCTGCATCAGGAAATTGTTGGCACTGGCTCCGCCATCTACTTTCAAAGAAGCCAGATTGATACCTGAATCTGCTTTCATGGCATTTAATACATCATTTACCTGGTAGGCAATAGATTCCAGAGTTGCACGAATGATGTGATATTTATTTACACCGCGGGTAATTCCTACGATAGTTCCCCGTGCATACTGATCCCAGTGAGGTGCTCCCAGTCCGGTAAATGCCGGTACTACATAACAGCCATGCGTATCTGATACTTTATTTGCCATATATTCTGAATCTTCGGAAGAATCGATTACTTTTAATTCGTCACGCAACCATTGAATTGCAGCACCTGCAACAAAAATAGAACCTTCCAGGGCATAAGTGACTTTTCCATTCAGTCCCCAGGCAATTGTAGTTACAAGGCCATTTTCTGAAAATACTGGTTTGTCTCCTGTATTCATCAAAAGAAAACAACCGGTGCCATAAGTATTTTTTGCTTCACCCGCGCTAAAGCATGTCTGTCCAAATAAAGCTGCCTGCTGGTCACCTGCAGCCCCTGCGATTGGGATTGCCCCTCCAAAAACTGACGGATCTGATTTTCCATAAATACAGCTGGACGGCATTGGTTTCGGAAGCATGGATTTAGGAATACCAAGTTCATCAAGGATCTCCTGATCCCATTGCAAAGTATTAATGTTAAACAGCATCGTTCTTGAGGCATTGGAATAATCGGTAACATGTACTTTTCCCTTTGTCAGTTTCCAGATCAGCCAGGTTTCTACTGTGCCGAATAAAAGCTCTCCCTTCTCTGCCTTCTCCCTGGCTCCATCCACATGGTCAAGAATCCATTTTATTTTGGTTGCTGAGAAATAAGCATCTATTACCAGCCCGGTTTTTTTACGGAATTTCTCAGTTAATCCTTTAGCTTTTAGTGAGTCACAGTATTCTGACGTTCTGCGGCACTGCCATACAATAGCATGATAGACAGGTACTCCGGTATTCTTATCCCATACGATTGCCGTCTCACGTTGATTAGTAATTCCGATGGCTGCAATCTGTGAGGCATCTGCTCCGATCTTAGTCATTGCCTCTACAGCAACACCAAGCATACTGGCCCATATTTCATCTGCGTCATGTTCTACCCAGCCTGGTTTTGGAAAATACTGTGTGAATTCTCTCTGGGCTACACTGCAGCGTTCTCCTTTTTCATTGAATAAAATGCAGCGGTTGCTGGTTGTTCCGGCATCCAGCGCCATAATATATTTTCCCATAAAACCCTCTCCTTTTTTCTTATCAGTCTATAAATAACCATACCACAAACAGAAGTCAGTTGCTATTATTTTTTGTTCATGTTATGATGCAGTCATAAAAAATTGAGAAAGATGGTAAAAATCTTGAAGAAAAAAGAAATCATTTTTATAAGTGCTATTCTTATTCTGGCACTTGCGTTGTGGGGTGGTATGTCTTTTGTAAATAAAGGCAGGCATGGATCTATTAAAATTACAGTAGATGGGCAGGAATACGGTACTTATTCTTTGTCAAAAGATCAGATTATTAAAATCAATGATACTAACGTATGCGAAATTAAAGATGGAAAGGCATACATGCTCTCGGCTGACTGTCCGGATCATTTATGTATGAAGCAGAAATCAATCGACGAAAAAGGAGGCACTATCGTATGCCTCCCTAATAAGGTTGTTATTGAAGGTAATAAAAGCTCGGATTCAGGAGATACGAATCAACTATCTATTGATGCAGTAACCTAATCTGCTTTTTCTTCAGGTTGTCATAATTCATATCTTCTGACAAGTTATAGGTCTATTGCTTTTATATAAGCTTTTTAACCAAATCAAGTAAGTCCCCTGCTTCAATTGCGAAGAGCAATAAGCAGTGGGTGGGGACTTGCTTGTATCAGAAGGGGTACAAGCCCCTTCTGATATACTGCGAAGCAGTTATTTGGTTATGAGCAAGTAGCGAAAGCGGATTGCGAATATCCGATTGAATATGCTATATTTATATAATAATACAAACAAGTCCGCCCTTACTGTCATTGACAATTTTCTGCATGGTATCCTGAAGTTTTACCTGGCTTTCCTCACTGATGGCTGTTATTTTGCTTCGGATACCATCCTGCACCAGCTGCTCAATGGATTTACCGAAAATATTTGTTTCCCAGATACTCTCTCCTCTCTGGCTTCCCTCATCAATATATTTTATCAGATCTTTTGCCTGTTGCTCTGTTCCTACGATCGGAGCAATTTCTGTTTCTATGTTTGCCCTGATCATATGAATAGACGGGCTCTTGGATTTTATTTTCACTCCATATTTATTTCCCTGTCTGATCACTTCCGGCTGCGCGATTTCAATTTCATCCAGATTTGGAACAACTACTCCGTACCCGGTTCCCCGTACGGATTCCAGTGCTGCCTGTACTTTCACATACTCTTCTTTCATATGTACCAGTTCCCGCATAGTATGGATTAATTCATACTCACTTTCCATTTCAATTCCACTCATCTGACTGAGCATCTGGTAATAATATTCATCCTTGATTCGTATTCTGACTTTTACTGTTCCATCAGATAATCCCACATCTTCCAGAAGTGAATCCTGCACATATGGTCCTGATAATTGTATAAATTCCTTTGTGATATCACGAATATGCTGCATTTGCTTCATTTTCTCCCTGATCTGGGTAAGAAGCTGTTGTTTTAACTCGTGATCCATCGGGAGCATTTCTACCCATCGCGGGATGAAAAACTGAATCTGGCTAACTGGAAATTCATATAAAACTTTTTCCAAAATACGGGTGATATCCTCTTTTCTTAACTGATCGCAGTTTACTGTTAAAGCAGTGACCTGATGTTTTTGCTGAATTTCTTCTGCTGTCTTTAAAGCCTCATCTTTATACGGCATCTGCGAATTGACCAGGACAATAAATGGTTTCTGCTGTTTTTTTAGTTCTTGTATCGTCTTCTCTTCTGCTTCCACAAAATTTTCTCTTGGCAGTTCACCGAAACTTCCATCGGATGTAATTACGATTCCTATCGTGGAATGTTCTTCAATTACTTTCTGAGTTCCGATACGGGCCGCTTCCCGAAATGGAATTGCCTGTTCAAACCAGGGAGTTTTTACCATTCGCTCTTTGCCCTCTTCGGTATGTCCGGAGGCGTCTTTTACCAGAAATCCCACGCTGTCGATCAGGCGTATCTTTACTTTCTGGTCTTCTCCAAGAGTGATGGGAATTGCTTCTTTGGGAATAAATTTTGTTTCTACGGTAGTAATGATCTTTCCTGATCCGCTCAATGGAAGCTGATCCCTGATTTCTGCCTGACGATTCTCTGACATCTGCGGTAATGCCACGACTTCCATAAATCTGCGTATAAAAGTAGATTTTCCTGTACGGACAGGTCCTACGACCCCTATGTATATATCGCCCCCGGTGCGGGCCTGAATATCACGGTACACCTGAAAATTTTCCATAAAAATAGCCCCCTTGCATATTTACACATAACGTTCATGTATTGCTATAAAATATGCAGAAGGACTTCCTGTTATTCCTATAAAAACAGGCCTTGCATTGCCTGCAAAACAATGCAGGACCTGCTCTCTTAAATTGTTACTGATCATTCTGTGCCCGGTAATCTTAAATTTTAGTATATTCAAACATACAGCCTGCTATACTAGCATAATACACTATGGCATCAGATATTAAGTCAAAATTTTTTCTATCAATAAGAATCATTGTGCAACAGATGATGTTCTTTACCTTTAAGCAATCCGTTGTAGAGTTCGAGAACTAACGGATTCTCATCGGATTTCTTGATAATCGTCAGTATTATCTGCATTATACAGCCCCTTTAGCTCTTAAGAACTTCGTTCTGTCACCGGCTCTTGTCGGCTGTCCGCCACCCATGATACATCCACGACGACATGCCATGACTTCGATCAGATGATATTCTTTCTACTCCGTTCTTAACCTGATCCATAACTTTTCTTGCATTTGCAAGTCCGCTGGCAACGCAGATATTGAGGTTCATACCCTCATATGGAACTGTAAATTCCTTGATGCCATCATCTCCACGAACGCCACATTCGGCGATTTCATGCATGGATTCTTTGCTGTGATCTGGTGTGAGTCGACGAAGTACTGCCTCTGTAACACCACCGGTAACGCCAAAGATAACGCCGCCGCCGGATCCGAATCCGAATGGCATATCACATGCTTCCGGATCGAGAGCTGCAAAATTAATACCGAAGTTATCGATCATACGGAGTAATTCTGTAGTTGTGATAACAATATCTGTATCCTGTTCGCCATCTGTAAAGCTGTTCGGTCGGATTGCCTCTGCTTTCTTTGCTGTACATGGCATAATAGAAATCATAACGGTTTTTTTGCCTGCTGCATGTTCCGGTTCACGGAAATATTCTTTGATTACTGCAGAAAGCATTCCCTGTGGTGAACGGCATGTAGAAAGATTTGGAATGTAATCTTTGTACTGGTCTGTAATAAATTTTACCCATGCAGGACAGCAGGATGTAAGAAGAGGAAGTTTCTCGCCTTTCTTAATCCGGTCGAGGAATTCGGCACTTTCTTCCATGATAGTAAGGTCAGCACTGAAAGAAGTATCATAAACTTCATCAAATCCCATTCTGTGAAGCGCATTAACAATCTTACCCATTACACTCTTACCTTTGGTAAGTCCATAGTGGTCGCCTACCGCTACACGTACCGCCGGAGCAACCTGTGCAACTACACGGATATTTGGATCAGCAAGTGCCTCCCAGGCCTCATCCATATGCGTTTTAATGGAAATTGCACCAGTCGGGCAGAATACACGACACTGTCCACAGTTTACGCACTCTGTTTCTGCAATTTTCTTATTAAATGCAGGCATTACCATAGCTTCTGTTCCACGGAATGCGAAACCTAAAGCACCGATTCCCTGAAGCTCCTCGCAGGCACGCACACAGTCACCACAGAGAATACATTTGTTCGGATCACGTACCAGAGACGGAGAACTTGTATCCAGTTCATGATGTTCTCTGGTATTCTCAAAACGAATATTCTGTACACCCAGACGATGTGCCAGTTCCTGTAAAATACATTCACCGCTCTTAACACAGGTTGTACAGTCGCGGCAGTGGGCTGCCAGAAGCAGTTCAACAATCAGTTTTCTGTATTTTTTGATACGTCCGGAATTCGTATAGATTACCATTCCGTCTCGTGGTTCTTCTGAACAGGATGCAAAAGTTTTGCCTCTGTCGTCTTCTACTGTACATAAACGGCAGGCACCGAAAGTGGATACCTCTGAGTGGTAGCACAGTGTCGGAATATTGATTCCTGCCTTGCGGATGACAGACAGGACATTTTTTTCATCGGTAAATTCTACCTTTCTACCGTCAATTATCATATGGCCCATAGTGTATCCTCCCTTCTATGCTTCCACGTATACAGCATCAAAGTTACAGTTATCTTTACATGCACCGCACTTGATACAGATATCGTTATTAATGTGATGTGGATGTTTGATCTTACCTGAAATAGCTCCCGCCGGGCAGTTCTTCGCGCATTTACCACAGCCGATACAGAATTCAGGATTAATGTGGAACTGACGAAGTGCTGTACATACTTTTGCACGGCATTTCTTATCAAGGATATGTTCCTCATATTCATCACGGAAACGTTTGAGAGTACTGATAACAGGAAGAGGCGCACTCTTGCCAAGGCCACACAGAGCCATATTCTGAACCATATTTGCAAGTTCTTCCAGTTCATCCAGATCAGACATCTCGCCTTTACCGGCAACAATTCTCTCAAGGATCTCAAGCATACGCTTGGTGCCTTCACGACATGGAACACATTTACCGCAGCTCTCACGCTGAGTAAAGTTCATAAAGAATCTGGCAACCTCTACCATACAGGTATTCTCGTCCATAACTACCAGACCACCGGAGCCCATGATTGCATCTAATTTCTTTACAGAATCAAAATCAAGAGGTGCATCTAGCTGATCAAGGATCAGGCACCCGCCGGACGGACCACCGATCTGAACACCCTTAAATGCCGCACCACTCTTTAATCCGCCGCCGATATCATAGATAATATGGCGAAGCGTAGTTCCCATTGGAACTTCGATCAGGCCTGTATTCTCGATAGAACCGGTCAGTGAGAATGTCTTGGTTCCCGGGCTTCCTTCTGTACCGATCGTACGGAACCAGTCGGCTCCCTCAAGAATGATCTTTGGTACATTAGCATAAGTTTCTACGTTATTAAGAACAGTAGGCTTGCCCCATAAACCTTTCTCTACTGTACGAGGTGGTTTTACACGTGGCATGCCTCTGTTTCCTTCGATGGATGCAGTAAGGGCAGATCCTTCACCACATACGAAAGCTCCGGCACCTCTGTTGATATGTAAATGGAAATTTACACCGGAATCTAAAATGTTATCACCTAACAGACCATATTTTTCGGCCTGTTCAATTGCCATTCTCAGTCTCTTTACAGAAAGCGGATATTCCGCACGAACATAAATATATCCATTCTCTGCGCCTACTGCATAAGCTGCAATCGTCATACCTTCAATCATCTTATATGGATCGCCTTCCATTACGGAACCATCCATAAATGCACCAGGGTCACCTTCATCACCATTACATACCACATAACGGGTCTTTTCTGCCTGACGGGCAACCTGGGACCATTTCTTACCAGCCGGGAATCCGGCACCACCACGGCCACGAAGACCTGACCTGGTAACTTCATCAATAACTTCCTGAGGAGACATGCTTCCTATTACTTTTGCAAGTGCCTGATAGCCACCGACAGCAATATATTCCTCGATAGATTCTGCATCGATCTTACCGCAATTCTCAAGAACGATACGGGTCTGCTGATTCAGGAAAGGAATATCATCCGGATGTGGACAGACAGTATCATGATCACGATAAAACAGTCTCTCTACCGGTTTGCCTTCCAGTACAGTCCTCTCTACGATTTCCTTACAGTCTTCAGGCTGTACATGAACGTACTGATAATCATAAGGTTCAATTCTCATTAAAGGTCCAAGTTCGCATAAGCCCTGGCATCCTGTTTTTATTACGCCTACATGTGGCACATCTTTCTGCATTTCTACAGTAACACCATCAATGTCTTCACAAAGCCTTGCCATTTCGTCATAAATTTTCTGAGCTCCGGATGCGATACATCCTGTACCAGAACAGACAAGAACTCGACAGGTGTAAGATTTGATCTGCTCATTTACCTCTGCCTGTTTATTTAACAGGTCTTCCCTGCTCTTAATACTCATACGCACTCACCTCTCAATTCATTCAAAAGTTCAACAGCTTTCTCAGGAGTCATCTTCGGGTGTACTTCGTCATTAACAGTCATTGTCGGTGCAAGTCCGCAGGCACCAAGACAGGATACAGTTTCTACCGTAAAAAGCATATCGTCTGTTGTATGTTTCTTGTGGCTCAGTCCCAGTTCTTTCATCAGGGCCTCTTTAACAGGCATAGACTTTCTTACGTGACAGGCTGTTCCATCACACACTTTAATGATATATTTTCCTTTCGGCTCAAAGGAAAAGTTCTCATAGAATGTAGCGACACTGTAGGCCTTAGCCTCTTTTACTCCGATTTCGGCAGCTACATAAGTCAGCAGTTCTCCCGGCAGGTAACGGTATTCCGCCTGAATATCCTGCATGATCGGAATCAGCGATGCCGCTGTACGTCCGTAGTGCTCGATAATCTCATCCGCTTTTCTGTAATAAGACTGGTCTAACATTCGGTTCCCTCCTTAAAATACCAGTTTTTTGATTTCCACGCAGCTTTAGTTATTTTCAACATATGTGCTGTTGATATTATACAATATATGGTTAATTTACACAATATCATTTTTGCAATTTTCTGAAATTTATTTATTATTATCTTCTATAGATTTATATTGTTTGTTAATGTTTGGAATTGAAAAGCAATTTCTTTAACAGGTGTGTTAAATAAAAAACATGACATTTTTACCATTATTTGATATATTTTTAGTGTAGAAAAAGCCCGGAAATAAATATAATAGGAGATTAACAAAATATGAGAACTCTCGACACACCCGTAAAACAGATCCGGCGTAAGATTTTTGCAGAAGTTGCAAAGCTTGGCTTTCAGTCTACAGATGCATCTCTGATCCACGATATTGAGGCAATTCCCTATAATATCGTACAAGAGCGTGCACAGTATCGTGAAAGTATTTACCGTGAACGTGCCGTAGCCAGCGAGCGTGTGCGACTGGCAATGGGACTTTCTTTACGTCCTGAAAACAAAGCTGTTCATCTGACTGCCGGAGTTGAGGCTTCTAACATCGATGAGAAATATTATGAACCGCCGCTTTATGCAGGTCATTCCTTCTGCATGCTCAGCCTGTCCGTCTAATATGTACGAAGTCAGCAATATGTGCAGAGGATGTGTTGCTCATCCATGTATGCAGGTCTGTCCTAAGGGTGCGATTTCCATGGTAAATGGTAAGTCACATATCGATCAGTCGAAGTGCATTAAATGCGGAAAATGCAAGTCTGTCTGTCCATATGATGCCATTGCCCATAAAGAACGTCCATGCGAACGCGCCTGTGGTGTAAAAGCTATTGAAAGCGATGAACAGGGACGTGGCACAGGACTGACCGCGAGCAAAATGCTGGTTGGCCTCTGGTATGTGCATGGTAAGCTGTCCTTTCGGAGCTATACCTTCTGATAAATCTCAGATTTTCCAGCTTGCGCATGCGCTTCGTGAGGGAAATGAAATTGATGACTGCTGAAGTTGCACCTGCTTATATCAGTCAGTTTGGTGATGACGTGACACCTTGGAAAGTTCCATGCAGCTTTAGCGGCACTTGGTTTTACCGATGTATATGAAGTGGCACTTGGTGCAGATATCGGTGCAATCAGCGAGGCGCATCATTATGCGAATGAAGTGGCTACCGGACATCTTCCATTTTTACTTACTTCCTGCTGTCCTTCCTGGTCTATGCTTGCCAAGAAGCAGTTCCCTGCAATGATCGACAATATTTCCAGAGAGCTGACTCCGATGGTTGCAACTGCAAGAAGTGTCAAAAAAGAGCATCCGAATGCAAAAGTCGTATTCATCGGACCTTGCGCAGCCAAAAAATTGGAAGCAATGCGCACTTCTGTTCGAAGTGATGTTGATTTTGTTATTACGTTTGAAGAATTGTGGGGACTTTTTGATGCAAAAGAAATTAATCCGGCTGAAATAGAGCCATCTGCA
>NZ_JBWLUT010000202.1:0-6447 GCF_056504575.1 Blautia sp. CGZ-1-C1 | reverse complement strand
TTTTTTGATTTTTTTAGGCAAAGTTGCAAGCCAATAGTCAAAATCATTTACGAAGTCAGGATTTAGAATTTCCGTAATTTTCAAAAATTGTTTGTAAAACATTTTGTATATCAGCCTCCTCTGCATATTGTGTAGTCTTTACATAACCATAATTTTTATTAGTTCCTAATTGAACTACTAAATAATTATTTTTTGGAAAATAAGTTTCATCTTCTCGTTTATAAATCAGATTAAGTTTTTTACACATCTTACTTTTTACAACAGATTTTTTACTGTCAAAAAAGGCTTCTGTACATTGCAATGGAATACTTTTATCGGACGTTGTATCTATCTTGGTTAATTCAGTTTCATCATCAGCACTTACCTTTATCAAATATGCGGGTCTGTCTTCTTTAAAAATGCTTTCATTGTTTCCATTTATTGATACAAATTTTTCCACAAAAATCCTGGCATCTAAAAGTGCTTTAGGTGTATTTCTTATATCAAGATTAAGATTTGAAAAAATTTGATTTACAAATTCTTTTATAATATCCTCTTGGGAATCAACTTGTTTATTAACTTCCTCTGGCGTAAATGAATATTTTTTGTATATGCTATATAACATTTGCGAATTTACGCTCTTAACATGCTTAGGATTTTCATCGGTTGTTAATCTCAATACCCCAATAATTTCATCTATTATGTCTGCTGCATATGCCATTGTATCCATTTTTTTACCAAATATCATATTGCTATTTTCGTCATATGGATACAACATTGACTTAGATTTGCCCCTACTGATAATAAATCCATTTTCTATATACACTTCAATGAATACTGGAAATACTGTAGTATCTCCTATCGCTCCGTTTTCCCCATACAGCTAATTTAGAAAAAGTAAATTCTATTTTTATTACTTCACCTTTACTATTTGTGACAATATTATACTCAATCATTGTTCTTTTGCCCGTATTAGTATATGTCAATATGTTTTCTTGCGGGCAATCGGGATATCGTTCTTTTATTTTTGCTTCAACTAAATTAGGATTTTTATGCCATTCTTCAAAACCAAATACTTTTTTGTAACAAATTTCTTTGCTTCCTTCTTTGACAACTTTTAAAATCCATTTAATAGTTTCACGTTCTTCCTCTATTCCACGTTCAGAATATTCTTTTATTGCATTAATATAGTCAATTCTATTAACCACAAAATTTAAATTGTGTTTCTTCAAAAAACGTCGCATTATAGGATTTTGCAAATAATCGTCCCTGTTAAGAAAATCTGGTATATTCATATTCTTCCCCCGTAAAAAATATAATCTAGCCAAATAATACTCCTTGATTCGATTTTTTGCAACAAATTATACGCTTAAGTAACATCACATTAACAAATTTATTTATTATATAATAAATCCCTCGTTCTTTAATGTCTATATCGGAAAACTTAACAAAAAAGAACCTCGTAATTTTTACGAAGTTCTTTTTGAAAATTATATTCTTTGGGAAAAAATACTTATAATCTCCTTTTGGAGAAATCAGAACACCAGGATTCTCGAACCTGCGGCTCCATGGCTCACGCTCACTCCCTCTCGGTGAGATGTTCTGGTGATCTGCCAGGTGGGTACTGGCAGGTCATTTAAGGGAAGGAGAACTCTGGACAACTTTTCCAACTGAGTTCATTATAATAATATCACAGATGTTGTGTGTCATTCTATGTCATCTTGAAATTTTTGAGTGCGGACGAATGGATCCTATGTGTTTGTTTCCAACTATATCCCATTTTCACAGCCACTTCTTCCCATTTCATTCCAAGTATGTATCTCAGTCTCAACACTTCCTGCTCATCCTCATTCTCCATCTGGCTGATCTGCCTCTCAATCTTCTGGTAACATCTGACCTTTTCCAGGCGTTCCTCTTTCAGAAGTTCTATCTGTTCATCCAGAATAGCTGCATAATCCGACAGTATCTGAATGACTGCTGCCGTGTGGCATACCATCATTGACCACCGACGGAAACATTTTATCCAGTCTCAACCGTTGGATTTCATCCAGAATATCCTGCTCCCTCTTTATTGCCCGCCGGTAAGACTTTAAATATTCTTTCTTCTTCTCGTTATCTTCCTGAATTGCTGTCGTCTCCATCGGTATCGCTCCCCTTTCCTTCTTTTCATGCTTTTAGCCGGGAACTATTATTAGCTCCCGGCCTGTTTTCATAGGTTCCATTCTTTACCGGATTTTATATCCTTCACTCTAGTTATTTCTAATCCCATTCGGCATGCCATAGCTCTAAGTATACAGTAATCTCTGTATGTATGCTGAGGCATTCTGTCTGCTGCCCGGATTGCCTTACTGGCTGTTGGATCCGGATAACCTTCAGCGTTTCTTCCCATTATTTCTTCTCCTTGTAGAATCTACAGCTGTGACATCTCTGTCTGGTTGTTACGAACCTTCCCTTGATCATATTCATGTTAGGGCATGTCGGAAGGACGTATACTGCAAGCTGGCCGATCTGTCCGGTACTGTGTTTACAGGTCTTTGCTCTGTCATCATTCATCTTGTGTGCCTCCTTAGATATATTCTTCGATCAGCCAGCGAAGTGCCTCCAGCATGCTCTTTTTGGTAATGCTGTTATGTGTAGGCATATCAATCACTTCCTGAATTGCTGTGATCTTGTCCTCTACTTCTGTTTCCTCGTTATGGATATCTTTGAATATTGCGGTTGCTTTTCCTATGTTCATTTATTCTTCCTCCAGATAGTTTTCCCCGAACATCTTTGCGAATTCTTCCCTGCTGCCGCACTTTTTTTCAAATGTCCTCTGGCCGATCCGCTGCAAGATGGTTCGGACTTCCTTGTTTCTATGTACGGCAGTCTCTGAAGTCCTGTGGCACTCCGGACAAAGATATACGGTTAAGCCATATTGCTCGGAGTATTTGCGGTTTGCACTGCCATAGATGTGATGGCGTTCCGTATAGCCTGTTTTTCCGCAAATGAAACACTGGCCTTTTATGTCTCTGTCCATAATGCTTTTTGGATGTTTCTTTCGTTTTTTTCTAATGGTTCCTTTTGGGAACAACAATCCTTCCTGATTCATCTGGTGTACCTCTGTAAACGTCTTATTGATCTGTTTCTTTTCCGAATCTCCAAGTTAAAATCTTCTACAGCTTCGGTAGCTTTCAATCTCTTATATTCCGCTAATCCTCCCCATGGTTTGTTAATGGCTGCATGATATCCAGAGTCACCATAAGATATTCCTCTGGGATTGTATCCGGTTATTTTTTTAAACAATTTCTTTTTCTGTCTGAGGTTCATGGCTCAATCCTCCGCTCCAAATGCTTTTCTGATTGCATGCTGATATGCTTTTGCAGCATTGCTTATACTCTTATAAGACCCCCGTAATTTGCATTTTTCTTTATATCCATCGCATTCAGTTCCATATAACCATGTGTTACGGCATATCCCGTCCTGGCTTGCGCAACATTTATACATTGTTTTCTCCTTTCCCCTGCTCCCTCTGACAGGCTCGGGAGCAGGAATAATATCTATGTGAATTTTGAAAGCACCCTTAGTTTTCCCACGGTCTTCCGTTATGGTCTACTTTTTCATTCAGCCATCTTTCCCAGAAAGCAGGATCCAGAAGCATGTTATAGGTTTTATTTGCAAACTGCCGCATAGCTCTTGCTATATACTCAGCTGTTCCATAAGCTGTTAACGTATCTATATACTCTTTTCTGGTCTTAGGCTCCGCTTCCGGCGGCTCGGATCCGAATTGCGCCGGCGCAATTTCCGGTTCTTCCGGCACCATTTCGTTGACCTCACCGAGATGGTCTTCCTGTAATTCTGGTTTTAGGTTGCTTTCTGGCTGTTCTTCCGGTTCTGCAGGTTTTGGCATATATTCTGGATGGTTTTCAATGCTGTCCTGTCCTGGAATCTGTGGTTCCGGCTCTGGAAGTGCTGTTTCTTGACTTTTTTCTATGTTTTCCGGCTGAGATTCTGGTGCTTCAGAATAGGAATCTGCTTTAGGCTTTCCTGATACGGAGTCCTCTTTTTCTGGAACTGCTGTTTTTTGACCTTTTTCATGGTTATCCACAGTTTTTTCCACATTCTCCACCGATTCTGGCTGTTGCGCCGGCGCAATTTCCGGTTCAGGGCGAACATCATGTTTGGGGGTCGGATTTGATACAGGTTTTGGCGTAGGTTTCGGAATCTCTTTTGGTGTTGGGTCGTGAGTTTCCTCTGGGATCCCGAAATAATTCTCATATGTTTTCGCTCCTGCTGCCGCTTCCGCAAATATCTCCTGTGTATATGTAAAAAACTGGTCCCATGAGATATTCCTCATCTCTCCATTGAATATCTTGACTGTGATATCTTCCTGATGGAACATTAAGAAGACCGTTCCTTTTCGATAACTCATGCTGTCACCAGGGTTGACGATCTGTGCCATTTCCTTGATGTTTCCGGACTGGTATGCCTCACTGCTGTACAGGGCATTGAGGATTCCTGTCTTTTCCCGGAAGAATTCCTGGATCGTGGCGTGGAGCTTGTCCTCTGTACTCTGTGCAGATTTCCAATCTAAGAGATTCATCGGATTACTTTCATTTTCTTTGTTGAAGTCTTTTAATTCGCGGATGTCCTCTCTTTTATCCTCCGGATGAAAGATCTGCTGGTCTTCTTCCGGAAGCTGGAGCATTTCTACCAGGTTATTGAATTTGAATTCCCTGTACTGTTCCTGAAGTTCCGGTGTATCTCCAGGAAGGGAATATCTTTCATAGACGTTCATAAAGCGGCTGACTCCTGATGGATTCATGCCATATTCTGCTTTGGCAAATTCTGCAATGGTGTTGTATCCATCGTGTTTATAGGCTCCTGACTTATCTATGCGGGTCAGCTGCCAGCCGATCCGCACGAAGCTCTTTACAATTCCGCCTAACTCCTGTTTGATCTCATTTTTGCTCTGGATGTAATCATCCATGCTTAACTGCATATATTCCATAGTGTTCTCCTTATGCTATGCCTGCTGCCGGTACCTGAATCTTTATCTTCTTTTTTCGGATGCTCCGTTTGTACCGGTTCAGGACATCATTGATGGTCTCTTTATCCAGCTGCCGGTCATATTCTGAATAGAACTGGATGATATGGTCGTCCTTCAGGCTGATCTCTATGGTGTAGTAGGGCTTTTTCAGTTCTGATTTTTTTCGCAGGAACAGGATCCAGCTGACGCCATCTGCCATCTTTCTCATGTAGGTGTCACTGCTTCCCACACAATGATGAAGAGTTCTTCCTTCATCCATCAGTTCTTTACAAGTCCCTGCCGGTATGATCATGTATTCCCGGTCTTCCCAGAAGTAATCTTTCATGTCCGGAAGCCTTTCTTTTATCCGGTCATCCAGTTTCTTATATCCTTCCAGCCGTTTATCATCCTTTCTCTGATTTCTCACTTCTACCAGCTGATCGTGCCTAGCCTTTAAATCCTTTGGAAATCTCACAATATCGTCAGTGGTATCGTATCCCTCTTCTCTTGCCATACGCAGGTAGTCTCTCCATATGATCGTGAATTTACTTGGAGCTATTTTCTGTTTCTTCAGATAGTTGACCATCCGGTTTACGCTTTCAAGTTCATTAAGGATGTCCTGGCAGTCACTTATTTTTAAATTCTTTCCGGCAATCCATTCCAGACTTTCCTGTGTGATCCGGATGTCATTGTTCTGTTCATATTGGAGCCATCCCAGGATGGCAGCTCCACCGTTTATCGTTTTCAGCCTGTTTAAATGGTTTCCGTCCAGCATCAGTGTCTCCCTGAGATTCCTTCCGTTTCTGTTGATCTCTGCCCAGTGATCATTTACGATATCTGCTGCCAGTCTTGTCAGACCGGATTTTGCCAGATATTCCAGATAAGGGTTGTTGTGGAAGGATATGATATAGACGTTTACGTTGAATTTCATGCCTGCATTTGCAAGGATATCCATTCCGCTGTGTTCCAGTCTTCCGGCTTTTAACACTTCCGGAAGATTTCCGGGATACAGGTATGACGGAACGAATCTCTTTCCATGTGGTTTGTCCCAGAATTCCTGCGAAAATTCATCTGCTTCCGGAATTGTGCCGTACCAGACATTTCCCCAGGTTTCCCCTAGCGGTATGATGGCTCTGATCTTCTCGAACAGTTCTATGTCTTTCTTCCCTGCTGTCCATCTGCAGACTGCCTGGAACTGACGCTCCACCCACTTTTTACCATATTGCTGCAGGATAGTTACCATGCCTTTGGCTGTCTTTTCCTCCTGCCTGCTGTTTGTCGTTACCGGTGTCTTGCATTTCGGGCATATGATTTTTCTCCATGCTTCCATCCGTTTTTTCTCCAGCCGACATAACCGCAGGCGGTACAGCTGAATGCAGTCCGGTTCTCTTCTTTCTTAAAAAACAGGATGTTCCCCGGAAATAGTTTATCTTCTACCCACTTCTCTGCTTTCTCCGGCA
>NZ_JBWLUT010000201.1:0-4224 GCF_056504575.1 Blautia sp. CGZ-1-C1 | reverse complement strand
TGAATAATTCTTATATGCAGCAGGGCGATTCGGAAGGCCTGATTTTTCTGGAAACAGATACACAGTTTTATATCCTTACCTATGAGGAAGAACTGGAGAACTTGCATGAATTGCAGATTACTTTTGCAGATGGCTCTACCGTTTCCGGTGAGTTATGTAAGGGTGATGCGGATACAGGTCTGGCTGTTGCAACAGTAAAGAAAAGCCAGCTTAATGACAGTACGAGAGAGGAAATCGTAGTATCTGATCTGACGGATATTGACAGTCCAAAGCAGAGTGATATGGTAATCGCAATCGGAAGCCCGGCAGGTGACGATGATGCGGTCGTTTATGGAATGGTTACTTCTATATCGGAGAAGCTGATGGCTGCTGATACGGAATATGAAATACTGGCTACGGACATGCAGGGAAGTGAAGACGGAAGTGGTATTCTTCTGGATACTTCTGGAAATGTGGCAGGTATGATTCTGAAAGAAAGTCAGAGTGATGGAGCGAATATTCATGCACTTTCCGCCGAACAGATTCTTCCGCTGGTAGAGAGACTGGCTAATAACGAGAAAGTCAGATACACAGGAATTTATGGCACACAGATTAATCAGGCACAGTGCAGCCAGCTGAAAATCAATCATGGACTATATGTGGAACGCACAGAAACAGATTCACCGGCAATGAAAGCCGGGATTCAGTGCGGTGATATCATCAGCAAGATTGATGGAAATGAAATAGAGAGTATGCAGTCCTATTATATATATCTGCAGACAAAGAAAGCAGGAGAAAAGGTTACAGTAACGGTCCTGCGGAAAAGTTCCAATGGAAATTATATGGAAAAGGATTACAAAATAGCAGTTACTGAGAAATAGTTCAGGAGAGTCTGGTTGAGTATGAGAATTCACAGATAAGTGAATGGAATGATCTCAGAAATGAACTGCTGAAAATTATAGGATAGATAGAGAGGCAGATTTTATGCGTTTTTTAAATGAATTACATGAGGGAGACAGAATCAACGGAATTTATCTGTGCAAGCAGAAACAGTCCGCTGTAACGAAGAACGGAAAACCATATGAAAATATTATTCTTCAGGATAAGACCGGAGTTATGGATGGTAAGATATGGGATCCGAATTCTCTGGGAATTGATGATTTTGATGCACTGGATTACATTGATGTTGTGGGAGATGTGACCAGTTTTGCAGGTGCTATGCAGCTAAATATCAAGCGTGTACGTAAAGCAGCCGAGGATGAATATAATCCTGCAGATTATCTTCCGGTAAGCGAGAACAGCACAGACGATATGTACAGCCAGCTGAAAGCATTTATTGACAGTGTGGAGAATGTTTATCTTTCTGCGCTTCTGAAGAAATTATTTGTGGAAGACGAAGAATTTATCAAAGCATTTGAGGGACATTCCGCAGCCAAAACCGTACATCATGGATTTATCGGTGGTCTGATGGAACACACGCTGGGAGTGACCAGACTTTGTGATTATATGTCAAAGGCATATCCGGTCATTAACAGAGATTTATTGATTACTGCTTCCCTTCTCCATGATATCGGAAAGACGAAAGAGTTATCTTCCTTTCCATTAAATGATTATACAGATGAAGGCCAGCTTCTGGGACATATTTATATCGGAGCACAGATGATTCATGACCTTGCAAGTCAGATTCCGGAATTTCCGGAAGTGCTTAAGAATGAGCTGATCCACTGTATTCTGGCTCATCACGGAGAATTGGAATATGGTTCACCGAAGAAACCTGCACTGGTAGAAGCGGTAGCTCTGAATCTTGCAGATAATACAGATGCAAGGATGGAAACCATCACAGAGATTTTTGCAGCAGATAAAGGAAAGAAAGACTGGCTTGGATTTAACAGACTTTTTGACTCAAATTTAAGAAGAACTAAAGAGGTGTAATCTTTATGGAATTTCGTAAGAACGATCTTGTTACGTTAGAGATAGAAGATTGCGGAATTGACGGTGAAGGTATCGGAAAAGCCGATGGCTTCACCGTTTTTGTCAAGGACGCAGTAATCGGGGATACAGTAACAGCGAAGATTATTAAGGCAAAGAAAAACTATGGATATGGCCGTCTGATGGAGGTAGTGAAACCATCATCTTACAGGGTCGAGCCGAAATGTGCATTTGCCCGTCAGTGTGGCGGATGCCAGCTTCAGGCGCTTTCATATGATCAGCAACTGGAATTTAAGACAAATAAAGTAAAAGGACATCTGGAGAGAATCGGAGGCTTTACCGATATTCCGATGGAGCCGATCATTGGAATGGACGAGCTGTTCCATTACAGAAACAAGGCACAGTTTCCTGTAGGAAGAAATAAAGAAGGAAAGATCGTCACAGGTTTCTATGCGGGAAGAACTCATAACATTATCGAAAACCGTGACTGTGCACTGGGGGTGTCTGAGAATAAAGAGGTACTTGACCGTGTGATCAGCCATATGGAAAAGTATGGAATTGAGCCATATAATGAGGCAACCGGCAAGGGACTGGTGAGACATATTTTGATCCGTTATGGGTATTTTACGAAAGAAGTGATGGTCTGTCTGATTCTGAACGGAAATAAACTTACGAAAGAGGATATTCTGGTGGAATCTCTGCGTGAAATTCCGGGAATGACAAGTATTACGATTAATGTGAATAAGAAACGCAGCAATGTAATCCTCGGTGAAGAAATCCGTCTGCTCTGGGGACAGGAATATATTACGGATAAGATCGGAGATATTTCTTATCAGATTTCTCCTCTGTCATTTTATCAGGTAAATCCGAGACAGACACAGAAACTCTATGCAAAAGCACTGGAATATGCGGATCTTCACGGAGAGGAAACTGTCTGGGATCTGTACTGTGGAATTGGAACGATTTCCCTGTTCCTCGCACAGAGAGCGAAATTCGTCCGCGGCGTAGAAATCGTGCCGGCGGCAATTGAAAATGCAAAAGAGAACGCGAAACTTAACGGGCTGGAGAATACAGAATTCTTTGTAGGCAAAGCGGAAGAAGTACTGCCGAGAGAATATAAGAAAAATGGCGTTTATGCAGATGTTATAGTAGTAGATCTGCCGAGAAAAGGATGCGATGAGACTCTGCTGGAGACAATGATAGAGATGAACCCGGAGAGGATTGTGTATGTAAGTTGTGACAGTGCTACACTGGCCAGGGATTTGAAGTATTTATGCGGGAGAGGGTATGAACTTAAAAAGGTCTGCCCAGTTGATCAATTTGGTATGACCGTCCATGTAGAGACGGTTGTTCTTTTGTCCCAACAGAAACCAGATGACACGATAGAGATCGACTTAGACTTAGATGAACTGGATGCAACCAGTGCAGAGACGAAAGCGACCTATCAGGAAATCAAAGATTATGTGCTGAAAGAATTTGGCTTGAAGGTTTCAAATTTATATATTTCTCAAATCAAAAGGAAATGTGGAATCGAAGTAGGAGAGAACTATAATCTGCCAAAGACAGAAAATCCAAAAGTGCCACAGTGTCCGAAAGAGAAAGAAGATGCTATCAAGGCTGCCCTGACATATTTTGCGATGATCTAAGGATATCGCTGATTTCAAGGAGGAATAACACATGAAAAGCACATTTGAAAAGATGGGTGGAACCTACACACTGGGAGCAGACGGAATTTACTATCCGAATCTTGTCAGTACAGATGAAGAACCGCATTATGGGAAATATGGAATGATTCGGAAAACGTATCTGAAAGAGCATCGTCCGGCAATGTATTCTCTGTATATGTTGGAAGACAGATTGACAAAACATCTGAATGCTGTGGATGATGAAGCACAGGAGAGGATGGGTATTCTGGTGCGTCAGATGATGGAGAAGCAAGGCGTTACGGAAGAATTGAAAGCTCGTGATCACGATGGTGTGGGTTGGAGCTGTAAATAATATCCAAAATGCAGCGGAAGAGATTGTGTTAAAAGAATTGATTTACAGGTAAACAAAGAGCTGAACAGGTAGGACGAAAAATCCTATTTGTTCAGCTTTTGTATTTATAAGGGGTCAAAGAAGAAGCATATTACAATTCTATAGCAAGTGATCTTTTCTAAGTTTCTGAAGGCTGTTTTTTTCCGTCTTGGTCATAAGTTGCCGATTTAATTATTCCATAGTATGGCTTAAAAAATATCCGAATATAACTTTATAGAAATAATCATGATGGGGAGATTATTTGATGAATTTTGTGCTAATATTCTGTAATTCTACTGC
>NZ_JBWLUT010000200.1:0-5704 GCF_056504575.1 Blautia sp. CGZ-1-C1 | reverse complement strand
TGGTTCGCCACCTGGGCTGATTTCTTCTCCATTATAACTGGCAGGACCGTTTTCACCGGATGTCAGCTTTTCCATGATGTTATCTAAGTCCTTTGCAATATCACGATTATCCCTTGCTGTTAAACCTTGTTCGGATGAATCATCTCCTGTCATCAGATAGTCGATTGTTACGCCGAAATAATCAGCTATCTTTTGTAGTGTTTTAGCTGTTGGTGTGCTTCGACCAGATTTCCAGTTGCTTAATGCTGTTTGTGTTACACCAGCTTCTTTTGCAACTTTGTAGGAAGAAACACCCTTCTTTTGTAGAAGCTGTTCAAATACTTCGTACATAAATTGTGCTCCTTTCACAAAAATAGCATACTTTCGCAAAAGTTAGCAAAATTACTTGACTACTAACGAAAAAGGATGTATTATGTACTTACGAAAGCGAAAGTAAGCACAAAGGAATACTTGCGAATTTGAAATGCTATCTTTTATAAGATGTGGTAGTTTTATAATTGAAAGTATATCACAGCTCGAAAGTATTATCAATAGAAAATGCTTTCGTAAGGAGGTGTAATCTTGTACAAAAAATATAGCGAACTATTAGATAAAACAAACAAAACTTCTTATCAAGTTGCAAAAGAAACAGGAATTAGCCAAACCGCATTTTCAAATTGGAAATCTGGGAGGTCGGAGCCGAGCTTAGAAAGCCTTAGTCGTCTGGCAAGATATTTCCATGTTCCAATTGAATACTTTCTGTCAGACCAGAAAGAGACAGCATAGAGGAGGAAAACATGATTTGGATACCCAGAAAGAGGTGAGAACAATAGTAACAGCATTTTTTATTGCAACAACCACAATATGCGCTATAGGGTGGCTAATACGATATGTTTCTTGTGCAGCTCTTATATATTATATCGAGAAAAACGGGTACAAACTTCCAGATGAACAAGAAGGATATGAATGTACCCGTTTTGTGGTAAAGAAGATTTTTAAGTTATAAACCTAATTTACCTAAAACAAGAGCTGAAACAACACTGCCTGTTACATTAGATATTACATCAAAGGACATAGATCCAATACTTGAAAGCGCTGGTTTTACTTTGCCATTCCAAACTGTATCAGATCTAATTTTTTCCAGAAATTCATGACCTTGAAAAGTAATATCAAGAATGCTGTCGAAGAGAAAACTTCCATTAGTCATACGACAATATTGAACATTTACATAATTAGCTTCGGATAGTTTTACAAGAGTGTATTCTACATTTTCTCTACCGTGGTTGGCTATAGAATTTTTGAGAGATCCTACCGGATAAACGCCTATAGGAAAAGTCTCAAGCTCAAGTAAAATATCTCGCACACAATCAATATTTAATTTCATAAACATGTCCTTTCTATATTACTCAGGTACGTCACTACCCTGTAATACAAGAATAGGAGAAAGGAAGAAAAAAGTCAATAATTTAGATACCCAGAAAGAGAGGTGAGATAAAAAGCAATGAATATAAAAGAGATGAATTACCCTGTTAATGCCGGAATCACCAAGGCCATAAAAGAAAAAGGATTAAAACAGGTTTATGTAGCAGAACGTGTTGGCTGTACACCACAGAAGTTAAATGACATGATTGCAGGCAGATGCTTAATTAAAGCGTGTGATATTCCAAGAATCGCAAAAGCTCTTGGAGTTGAAATAAATTATCTTTTTGAAATAGAGAAAGGAGCATAGGCAAATGGAAAAAGACCTCATACAGCTAGAAGTAACTGCGGATATAACAGAGGCACAGGAGAAAATAAGCTATTTAGTGGAATTATTAAAAGAAGCCAATTCATTGGCAGATGAACTGGCTTCCAAAAAACTCAATATTTTTATTTATATGAAATGTTGAGTTTAAGATCAATTTCATTGTGACAAAACGGGCAAAGACTTTTTCCGGGAGTTACGGAAACTGAGGAGCGACAATGCGGACATTCTATATCGTAACAACGAGAATTTGCTTGTTGCTCAATATTAGAACGCATTGTTTTTTCTAAATCTCTGGAAAAACGATTCATGTCAGATTTGCTGAATAAATTATATTTTTTTGCCATACATACACCACCTTTCTATTAAAATTGAACGTTCTAATAGCATGTTACTATAAAAATACTAGAATGTCAATATAATGTATAGAAAATATGTTTGCACACAATATATTGCGTATATATGTAATGGTTTAGATATCCAGAAAGAGAGGTGAGGCAAACAATGCCAAAAGTAAAATTAAACCGCGATGCTCCACTTAACGAAGCCGCAAAAAGATTTTATCACTTTTTCAGAGCTGGAAAGAGTAAAGCCCAGATCTGTAAATTAATGGGATACAGTGATGCGACAGACTGTAACAGACTCAAAGCCCCGGAGTTCTTTACTCTCCGGGAGCTGAGAATCCTTTACAAAGAAGCACAGTTACCCGATGAAGAATTTATGAAGATGATCCGAGAGGAGAAATAAATGAAACAGTACATAATCATAGCCCTCTGCATCCTTGCAGGGAAGTACGTAGACATCCCGATCTGGTTAAACGTCTGCTTCGGGATGGCAGCATTCTGGGCAGTAAGCCAGATCAATAGAGAATGGGAGTAGAAATGACAGAAGAAGAAAGAAAAAAGGAAGTAGAACGGATTTCCAGAAAAACCCAGAAGTCCGTAAAAACTCCCTCAAACGAACAGAGAATCATCCGTATTGTTCGATTTAAAGCCGGAAACCTTGCAAGTTATATAGGCACTCTGGAAGAAGCAACCAGAAAAGCAAAAGAGATGGAATGCCTGTACGGTCCGATCGAACATATTGAATAAAAAAAGACTCATGTAATGCAAATACATGAGCCGGGGTGACTTTCTGCCACTTGGATAATAAAACCTATAAAAAATATAACACCCAGGTGTCAGAAAGTCAAGATTTAAGCAGGAAAAACCTGCTATATTTTTAACTCTTTTTCAGGGGCGGAAAGCCTCTTAAAAACTCGATTAGAAGTATTAGACTTACGACCTGAGGTGAGACATGAAGTGTGGATACATAAGGGATACATGGGACTGTGGAGAGACCATGGAGATAGAGGAAAAGCATACCGGGAGGTATGGAGCCAGGGGACAGAAGAGACAGGAGAAGAAAAAGGCAACCCCCGAAGATATAGAGAAAAGAAACCAGTGGAAAAAGGAAAGAGACCTCCGCCGATTAATCAAATGGAATTTCTTACCAGGGGATTACTGGTACACCCTGACATTCAGAAAAGATGAAAGACCGAGATGGGAAGAGATGATGAAGATCATGGCAGACTTCATACGGAAACTCCGGAGGGAATACAAAAAAAGAGGATGGGAACTGAAATACATCTATCGTCCCCAGATCGGAGAAAGAGGAGCTGTTCACATACATTTTCTGGTAAATGCAGAATCTTCAGATAAAGATAATCGCACCGACAAAATGATTGCAGGATTGTGGAAGTATGGGAAAGCATACCCAGAAATCGTATACGAAGTCAATGACGGAAAACTTGCAAACTATATAGCAACACCTAAAAAGGAGTGGGAACCGGAAAAAGCAAAGGATTACCATCCATCCAGGAACCTGATCAGAAAAGACCCGAAGAGAAAAGAAGTCAAACGCCGGAGCCTGGTGGACAAGCAGGGACAACTGATCTATCCCGCAGCACCAAAAGGATATTACATAGACAAAGATTCTGTACGGATGGGAATCAACCCGATTACCGGTTACGCATACCGTCATTACACACTTGTAAAGATAGACAGGAGGATTTAAAGATGGGAGAACCCAGGATGGCAAGAGTAGATGTTTCCATTCTTGTCAGAGAAAAAGGTGCAAAAGTAAAGAAAGGTAAATACCTGTACATAATTGCCAGCAAGGATTTCCCTAAAGGCCCTGGGAATCCTATCAGCGGATCAGCGTATGTAGAAAACACAACAGTAAACCGAATGGCTCTGCAATGCCTGGTGGATGCCTTGCAGAGAATACATAGACCATCCATGGTCACAATCCACACAACCAGTGGGTACCTTCAGAACGGATACCGCAGCCTTCCGGAATGGAAAGAAAATGGATGGACCAGAAAAGACAAGAAGGAATTACGCAATGCAGACCTCTGGCAGCAGGCGGACAAGCTGTTAAGTAACCATGCAGTGCGATTCAAAATGCAAATATGAAAACGTGAGAGGAGAACATAATGTTTGAGAAATTTGGAGAAATGAGTTCATACACAGAAATCAATGAATTGGCAGCCAACCTTCTACAGGAAGGAGATATTGACAGCTTAAAAGAGCTGGCAAAGGAAAACGGCATTCCGGATGATTATGTAGAGATGTATCTGGAAGAAGCCATCCCATCCCTCTGCGATTCCACATCTGCAGCTATTGGTAAGATCGATGTGGAATGCATGGAATTAAAACCTAAGGAACTGATGCTGGACTGGGTAGAGTACATCAAGGGACTCTGTATGGAGAACGAGATGATCGCCCACCAGGTTCGCAAGAAAGGAAAGACTCTGCAGGGATGCATGGCGGTTCTGTTGGAATATTCTTTTAAAAACCAGATCACGGTAGATAAAGCGCTCACAAAGGCAGCAGGAGTCAGCGCCGGCAAGGTGACATTTGGAGTTCCGGGCATGGCAAAAGCCAAGAAACTGATCCGGGATTACGCACATGGGAGGGACAAAGGCATGAAACGGACAAAATTATTACGCTGCATCCCATGTACAGTCCAAAAAGTAAAAGATTCCGACAGTGTGATCGCTGCAAGCCAGCTTCTTGAGGCGGACGGAGAGCGGGCAGTAGAGATCAGCCTGTTCGTTAAAGGAGAACTGAAAGCCAGGTATTTTGCAGATAAAAAGAACCACAGTACATGGGTAAATGAAACATGGACAACCTGCGGACTCAAAAATGTACTCAGACTTTGCATGGGCCAGCCGGTTTTGAAAAACGAGCTTTTACGCACAGCACCCCGGATATGGAGTGGGCTGCACAGGAAGACAGAGACAGGGTATATGACTTTCTGGATACCTACAGCATCGACAGCTACGAGACTACAGTGAATGAAACAAAAAGAGACCTGGCATACATCCGGAAGCAGGAAAGAATCAATGAAATGATGACAGAAGTCCCCTGTGTGCCGCAGAAAGCAGAGAAGTGGGTAGAAGATAAACTATTTCCGGGGAACATCCTGTTTTTTAAGAAAGAAGAGAACCGGACTGCATTCGAGCTCGTACCGCCTGCGGTTATGTCGGCTGGAGAAAAAAACGGATGGAAGCATGGAGAAAAAATCATATGCCCGAAATGCAAGACACCGGCAACGACAAACAGCAGGCAGGAGGAAAAGACAGCCAAAGGCATGGTAACTATCCTGCAGCAATATGGTAAAAAGTGGGTGGAGCGTCAGTTCCAGGCAGTCTGCAGATGGACAGCAGGGAAGAAAGACATAGAACTGTTCGAGAAGATGCCGAGCCATCATACCGCTAGGGGAAACCTGGGGAAAAGTATGGTACGGCACAATTCCGGAAGCAGATGAATTTTCGCAGGAATTCTGGGACAAACCACATGGAAAGAGATTCGTTCCGTCATACCTGTATCCCGGAAATCTTCCGGAAGTGTTAAAAGCCGGAAGACTGGAACACAGCGGAATGGATATCCTTGCAAATGCAGGCATGAAATTCAACGTAAACGTCTATATCATATC
>NZ_JBWLUT010000199.1:0-16082 GCF_056504575.1 Blautia sp. CGZ-1-C1 | reverse complement strand
TTTTTGTGATAGTATTTTTTCTTTATCCATTATATAACGCTCCCTTCAAATAATACCAAGTACACTTGTCATTTATATTATAGCATTCGGTCATTACAAGTCAATATTTTTGCACAGTTTTCTTGTCGTTTTGTAAAAGCGTGCAAATCTGATAGGAAATGCACGCTATATCATTTATCCTACAATCTTCCAGTTACTATCCTTATGTAGCACAAGCTCATACTGCGATACCTGCGTCGCTTTTGTCTGATTATCAATGAATTTTACCGCAACCTTGACTTTCACATTGTCGCCGTCCTTTATAAAGATAGGGTTTACCAGTTCAGAATAAAGGTAGTCCCTGCCGATAGGTTCAATCACATTTCCCAATACATAGTAAGCAAGCTCTTTTTCCGTCGCTGTTGGGTACAGCTTAAAGAATGTTTCAGAAAAGCGGTAGCGTCATTTACCGTATCAGCGTCCACGCTTGCGTCTGCTTCTGGTGTCTTAGGCTCATAGTCTGATTTTTCAACTGCTGGTGCAAGGGTAGGGTTTTGAACGATTACCATATCCCCGTCTGCGTCCACATAGACTTTTACAGTATAGGTTGCTTTCACATTGCTTGTCTGTTCTCCCTCTTTTATCTGCTGATCTACTTCGTAGGTAGCAGAAAAAGTGTCCGCTCCCGATTGCTCGATATGCCATACAATCACATCTGTAACCGTGGAGCTGGTCGGTATATCGGTTCTAATGGTGTCTACATTTAAGTCCTGCAATTCCTTTGTCAGATAACCGCTGATTGCCTGCGTCCTTGCTTCGATAGCTTCTTTGCTGTTATCCCATGTGTAATAGGACTTCGCAAAGTTTTTCACGAAATTTTCTATCCCGTTGGTGTCCTGCAAGCAAAGTTCAATGATTTCTTTTTCATGGGTGGTGTGCTGGTCGATAGCCGTAAAATTCTTATACACCCCAAAGCTCACGCTTGCGACAAGCACCACCCACAACGCAATCACGGTTTTCTTATGTGTGCCTACCTTGACAGTACGCACCTTTTTTTCTTTTGGTTCTTTGATAGTTTCTGTCTGTTTCTTATTCTTCTTAAACATATTTTTCAAGTCCTTTCTATTGTTTTACTCGTCCTGCACCGATTAAGTGCTGTTGCCAGTAACTACTACTTAGGTCTGCATATCCTATCGGGTCGCCTGCGTGGTACATCTGTGTCGGCGAAACAAGAATACCGACGTGTGTTACATACGAACCAGCGTTATAGGTGGAATGGAAAAACACCAAATCGCCTGCTTTTGCCTGCGAGAGTGGCAGATGTTGGGTTGCGTCATACTGTGCTTGTGCTGTTCTCGGTAAGGAGATACCAGCTTTTCCATAGCACCATTGCGTCAATCCCGAACAATCAAAGGAAGTATTCGGGTTACTGCCACCATACACATACTTCCAGCCTTGATATTTCAACGCTTCATTCATTACCTTTTGTGCCAGTTCTCCCGATACCTGCGGAACTGCTAAATACTGATTGACTACTTCCACATAGAACATATTTCCATAGCCATACCGCCAGCCCCCATTCTTAGCAACGGCTATCGGGTTGGTGTAGGTTACTTTCTTTCCACCCGATTTCTCACGGGCGAAGCTCTCTGCAAGATTAAAAGTGTGTTTTTTTCCTTTTCCTGCCACATATCCCACATAGCCACCGCCATAGTTATAAGACTGTATCGCTACATTCAAGTCGTCGATACCTTGATTTTTGCAGGAAGAAAGCAGGGACGCAAAATACTTACACCCCTGCTTGATTGAGCTTTCCGTATCTAAGGAATTAGGCGGTAAACCAAGACTTTCCGAACTCTGCATAACATCTTCTGCCGTACCGCCACTTTCTACTTGAATGATAGCAAGTAACACATTGACATACTCGGAGATACCGTTTTCTCTGGCGTATTTTTCTACCATAGGCTGATGTTTCAAGACTTCTGCGGATAGGTTCATACCCGTAATGCCAGAAGAAAAATTGCTGTTCTCGTCGTCGCTGTCCGCACTAATGAGGACGCCAAAGAAAAGCACCAGAGAAAAGAGGATAGGAAACAGACTGCCAATGATAGCGATATGTTTCAGTTTCATTTTTTCTTCTGTCCTTTCTTCGTTACAAGGTTACGGGTTTTCTCTATGGTCTGCTGGTTCTTCTGGACGCTCTGGGTCTGCTGAACCTTTATCCTGCGGTCTTTCGGTGTCATTCTGGCGTGTTTCCTGCGATACCACTTTTTCTACATTCTGCCTATGTACTGTCTGTGTAGGCTGGGGTGCTTTCTTATCAGAAGCACCAGAAGATAACGGACGCTCTTTGATAACATTTGTCTTGACTGGCTCACTTGCTTTCGGAGTTGGAGCTGTGGCTGGGCGTTTGACTTCCTGCATTTTTTCAACACTCGGCTTTGGAATGGTTGAAGCTGTGACTGGTCGCTCATGGGGACGGGTAGCTCCCGTTGTCGCTGATCCGTCAGCCTTTCGCTGTACCTGCCTTGCTTCTTGTGCCTTTTGAAGCTCCATACGTTTGTCAGCGATATTTTTCTTACGCTGTTCCTGCTTTTCCAAGCGTCCCGTCTGTCTGGACTGCTGTTCCTGCACCATGCCACGCTTGAAGTCGGACACGCTGGACTTTGCCTTTTCCTTTGCGGAATACACCGCATAAGCGGTCTGTGTCGGCATATCCTTGATATTCTCTTTGACAGCGTTTGCCTTGTCTTTCACTTTATTTTTCGTATCTAAAACAGCACCGACTTTTGAACCTGCACGCTGTCCCATGCTGGAAGTGGTATTGCCCCGATTTTCTTTAGAAGCCGTATTTTTTCTTTCGGCTCTCTTGCCAGCAACGGCACTTCCAGCCACCGCACCAGCTACACCGCCCGAAATACCGCCAGCACTTACCGCCCTTGCAATACGGTGTTCCATACGCCTAGCCCGATGTCGCATAAACAGATACGGTCTGCGGAATATGCGTCGTCCCATGCTTTGACTGTCGCCAGCATTAAGTGAGAACATACTCATTAAGTCGCCCAGCTTCATGTAGATACCAGCGAAACATACTATCTGCAAGAACGCCACCATAAAGAATGGGTAGTCTGTGGAAATGTTGTAAAACATACTGGAAATACTAAATGCCACCGTTACAATGAGCGTTATTCCTGCCCGTGTCATTATGGTATTAAATACTCTCACGATTGCCTGCTTTGCCATGCTTTCATAGCTCGGTATCATGGAAAGTAAAAAACTGATAGGTAAAAACATTGCAAAGATAATAAAAAGTATCTGGCTGAACAACATCATGCCCGTAAGCAAGAATACAAATATCGTGATACCCAAGTTAAAGAACAAGAGGAAGAACACCATACCCAAACGGTTCACGACCTGCGGTATTGTCAGATTGTTATTGTCGTTGTCCTCGATTTCTGTTTTCACGACTTCCTCTCTGGTTTTCCCGTCCTCGTCCTCTGGACTTGCCGATACGAGAGCTTCTACACGGTCTGTCCCGATTTCTTCTGCGTTGCTGTTCCCGAATTGAAGCAAGAGCCACGGCTGTTCCACTTGAATAGAAAATAGGCTGTCCCGTATCAAGTCCACGCTGTCCTTACCCTCGCTGTCGGAGTTAGGGAGCATGATTTTTGTTCCCAAATCCAAAGAAGCGGTACTGATGTCTGATGAAAATTCATTTATCTTCTTGATATAGTCGGGAGCATAAGCAATAAATGAAGCGGACAGCACGAACACCACCACAAAGTTGATAACAGCGTGAAGTGCTTTGCTGGTTTCCCGTTTTATCAGTCCCGTATAAGCAACGTACATTCCCACCACTAAGATAATGAGAAGCAGGAAACCAACATAGAAGCCCGTAGAAGAAAAGCCGTTCTCGGTAACGCCTGCAAGGGTCTGTATGCTCTTTCCGATACTGTCTGCCATATCATTGATGAAGTCCAGCTTATAGGCTTCCTGCACCACATAGCCCGTTGCATTACTCAAATACAAACTGATAGTCCAGACAAAGTTGGTAATGCAGTACAGCCCGTATTGTACCGATTTTCCGATACCGTCGAGCCAGTTCCACGGAAGCCACGACCAGCTATTATCGACGAAAAAATCAAGCTGGTAGTTGGAAAGGGGATATTTTGAATAAAGATTTTCTGCGTTTATGGTATCGTCTACAAGCCCCGTCGCATGAGCCACCGTCCCCAAAAGTGAAAGCAGGATAAGGGAGAGTGCCACCACGAACAGAGCCATTTTGAGAAAGTGGAAAATCTTCTTTTTTGTGAACACACCTTTTATCCTTTCTTTCATCACTCCACCTCATTTCTCTGTACGGGCGGTCTGGTATCAAAGGCGTGTAGCAGTTCTTCAAAGACTGGGTGTATCTGCACCACACCGACACGCCCGTATAAGTCCTGCAATAAGCATTGTCCGTTCTCCAAATCACGCAAGCGTTTCTGGTTGTTCTCATCGTCCTTGTCGATACCGAAAAACTCTAAGGTCTGCTTTATCTCGTTTATATCCGTGCTTCTAAATGCAAACTTTAAGCCGATATTGTTTTTCAGACTTTCCTTTGACACGTCATAGGCAGACTGGGTAACGAAATAAACGCCTGCCTGCATAGCTCGCCCAGCACGAACCAGCTTATTTGATAAGGTTTCTCCTTGTGCCACATTTAAGAACGCCCACGCTTCGTCTAAATCGACAATCTTAAAAATGCTTCTGTCCGAATGGATAAAATCAAGGGCAAAGGTACTAATCACAATCAGCATAGACACAGACAACAATTCAATGGTCGTGTATTCTTCAAAAGTGGTATCTTTATCTGGCAGTACAAGGTCGGCTACTTGAATGATATTGAGCTGATTATCCAGACTGATAGCATTTTCTACCGTACCGTCTGAAAACAGCAGGTGTGCAAAGTCGTAGTCCGTGAAGCTGTCGATATGGTCTGCGATATTTCTTGATATGGGCGTATCTTCACGGCGTAGCTCGTCTATCACATGGAGCAAGCCCCGACTGTCGCTCTGGGTAACGGAGCGTACTGCCTTACGAAGTACGGGGAATTTTTCGCCGTCCCTTGAAGAAATACCCGTAAGGAATGTTAAGATGTCGATTGCCAGACTTTCAGCGTCTTTTACATTCTTCATAATCACAAACGGGTCAAGAAGCCCTGCATTGTCCTTATCGCTGGTAAGATTTACGATATTGATTTCATGTGCAATCTCTGGGAGCGTTTCTTTCCAGTTACCACGCTCACTTTTAGGGTCTAACAGAAGTGCTTGACCGCCAAACAGCACCGCATAATATACCAGAAGATTGTTACAGAACGATTTCCCACCGCCAAGCGAACCGACAAAAGCAGACGCTAAAGCGTTGGTAACTGTACCTTTTACACCTTGACTGGCAAGGGACGGTTGCAGGTACACATTTCTTCCCGTATCAACAGAATAGCCCATATAGATACCCGTAGTTTCTCCTAACTGCTGTGTCGCACCAAAGCCAAGCCCAGCTAAAAAATCTGATTTTACATACTGCACATAGTCATTGATATATCGCTTGCTGGCTGGTAAAAATTCAGAATGAAGCCCCAGCATATCCCCAGCAGGACGCACCAGCTTTACATTGAGGTCGTCGTAAAAGTCCTTGACTTCATCACAACGGCGTTTCAGCTCGTCAAGATCGGGTGCAGACACCCGTATGACGTAGCTTAACTTATACATACTTTCTTTTGTCTGGTCTAAATCAGTTTCCAGCTCGTCCACGCTGTCTAAAGCGTCCACCACATTTGAGCTGGTTTCACTTCCTGCTTGATAGGCGTGATTATCAAGGTCTTTCAGTTCCTTTTTCTTGTTGCGGACGGTCGTTAATGCTTTCCGATTTTCCACGATTTCTACATTCATGCTCGTATCAACGGGGAATGTGAATTGCTGTTGCTGGAAATAGAAGATTTCAGACGACGGAAAATCAAGCTCTCCTACAATCGCATTGACGGTAAAATAGGACACATAGCTTTCCTTGTCCTCATGTTCCAATCGTAAATACCGCTGGCTTTCCTCAATCACACACCTTGTCGGACGGATAAGGTCGTAGTATTTTATCAGCGTCTCTTTGTTCAATTTTTTCTTTGGTAGCTGGTACTCATAATCTTCATAAGCGATACCGTCCCTGCCGTAAAGATGTTCCATGAGATACCCAAAATCATGGATTTCCAAGCGACGCACCTTAAAGCGACGGGAGATTTTATTTTCCAGTAACTTTTCCATTTTTATGTAACGGTTGATTTCATCATTCGGCATGGAAACAAAATCATTCATCAGCGTGTGGTTCACTTCATGGAGAAATTCTGTGAACGTCAGCCACACCGATTTTTTGATGTTCTTCAGATTGAGCTGTTCTTCCGTAACCATGAGCTTAAAGCCAAGAAAAAAGCGGTAGTCCACTTGATTGTCCCCAATCATAGATACTAACGCTTCGGTCTGTTCGTCTATCTTCTGGCAGGCAACTTCCTTTAATTTTCCAGTTACCAGCTTCTTTGACTGTTCCTGCATACTGCGGATTGAGCTTTCTGTGGCAATCTGCAACGCATGAATTTTACCCTCACGGGACTGTGCGATAAGCTGTCGGAAACTGTCATGCACGATAAATTTCTGCTCTGCGGATAGAAAAGAATAGTTGTATGGTATCAGCTCATAGTAGGCGAACACCTCATTGTCCTTGTTCCAGACAAGGTTATTGTCAATATATTTTATCGGGAACATAGTTCACACTCCTTACTGCCGTGATTGTTTCATTCAATATCTGCTTATGCAGTTTTACGGCTTTTCCTGCATAAGTGATTTTTGGTCGCAGGGCATAGGTTATCTGTGATTTCAAAAAGCTGTACGGCTTCTTTCCGTCAAAGGTTTTCTGCGACATGAACCAAGTGAGAGCAACGGGAATACCAAAGTATTTGAGAAATGCTCCCTCAATCATGGAAAGTGGGGGAATATCCCCAAACAGAATGATGATAAATTCCGTAATCACAAACCATGTAATCTGTGTAAAAGTAACGGGAAAGGGTAAGTTAAAGTCATTGATTGCATACAAGACTTTTTCCACGTTCCAGATACCCGTGTAGCTTTTAATCTTTTTCAAGTTCTTTCAGCTCCTTTCAAAATAGAAAAGGACAGCCATTTTCAGACTGTCCCTTAAAGAGAAATACGCTGTCAGTAGCAACAATGCTTGTCGCTGATCTTCCAGCGTTAATATGGTATCTCGCACATACCTCGGCTTGTTTCAATAAAGCAACCGCCCATATCCAAATCTCGCCCGTAGGCTTCATAGTCAATGTAATTCTGTAAGCTGGGTGGAATGTCCCCAAGTGCCTGCAATTCGTCTATGTAGTAGTAGGCAACATCTGTCATGGTTTCACAGTCGGGATAATAGTAAATATCGTCCTTATGTTCCACGACTTCTTCCAGCGTCCCATAGTGGCTGATAAATTCGTCCAGACACTCTACAATATAGTCGGGAAGTTCCTCTATCATTTCATACATCTCATTGAGTTCTTCAATGGAAACATACTCGCCAATCGCAATGGGAAAGTTGTCGGTATCATGGATAGCGTATTCCTCATACTGTTCATTCAAGCCGATTTTTTCTTTCACATCTTCCTCGTCAATGGGGAACGTGAACCAAGCACCGACTAAATAGCCCTCATTGTATTTGCCAAGATTAGCAATATAAACCGCCATATCATCAATCATAAGCACCACCTCATTTCCTACTCTGGCAGTTCAAAGATACCGTGTTCTGTTACTAAAAATTTCCCGTGTTCCTGCAAGTGAGAAGCGTAGGCTTCAAAGTCAAAGTAGTATTCTTGACAGTCCTCGGATAAATACTTGAACATCGGGTCGTTCATCAGCTTTTGCCTTGCAACATCTATCATGCTTTTACAGTCGGGATAAACAATAATCACGTTCCTGCAAATATAAAGTGCTTCTAAATTTTCAAACACCGTAAGTAGTGATACATATTCTTCCTGCATATCACTTGAAAGCTGGCGGTACATAAAATCTAATTCGTTGAGCTGGTACACGCTGGTGTGTTCGTGGACTTCATCAGCATAAGGCAACACCTTTTCGATAATACGATAATCCCCACTTTCTGCACCGATACCTAACTTTTCTTCAAACTCGGCAACATCTATCGGCAGGTCGAACCAGTATGATATTGTTTCTTCGCCAGTTGTTCCTCTCGTTTCCACCAGCACCCTTGTTTCCTGCATTGTTCCTCACGTCCTTTCTGTTGCTTCATCACATCTTTTAAGCTCTGGTACGACATACCAAACACATACTTTGAAAAATCTTCTAACTGTTTTATATCATAATTCGTAAGCGGTAATCGCTTCATTTCATGCCACACTTTACGCTTGTAAGAGGGCAGGTTAGAAATATAATCACAGCCGACGTTTGCCTGCATATCCTTAAAAATATCGCTCATTTCATCACTCCAATCTGATTTTAGGTAAGAAAAAAGCAGTCAATCCTAAGACTAACTGCTTTATGTATATGGATATAATTTGATTAAGTTTTAAAACCAGTTTGTTTTTTCATCTCTAAATTGAGGGTTATCGCTGTGTTGATATGGATTATAGTTATTCAGATTGCAACCATATTCTTTTAATGATTTGATTTTGTTATCTTCTGTCCATTCAATTAAGGAAATACCGTCAAATTCTTCAACGCTTCCCGTATTCATTTCATTTTTAAAATACCATTCTACGACAGTTTGATTTTCTTTATGAAAGAACTGTTTAATATCCCAAATAATGACTTTACCACGAGTATTCCATTCATTAAACCAATGTTTTACTGTTTTAAGATTTTCATATTTAGGACACCAGCTTTCCGTATAAACAACATCTTCTGTAAAAATTTTATCTATTCCTAAGTCTTGCTGTTTCAACCACATATCAAACCATAAACGAATAATTTTTTCTCTCTCATTCAAAATAGAACACCTCGATTACTTCTTTTTTCACATTATAGCACCCATACATCAGCCCCACAATAAAATTTTATGCACCGATAATCTTATTGAACAGCTCTAACAGTACATCTTTCACACCGCCAGCATTGAATACCAAGCCGACAGCAATCAAGGCAACTACCAAGAAACCGATAAGTTTTGAAAACTCACGCTTGAACCCTAAGTAGATACCGATAACCACAATCGACATAAGCACTAAGCTCTGTGCGTTGCTTAAAAACCATTGATACAAATTTTGCCCGAAATTCATGTTATTTGTCCTCGCTTTCTTTTAATTTCTTCATTTCATAGTCAGCTCCTTTGCCAACACTTAAAATACACATCAAGGCTACGCCGATACCCGTTCCAACAGATACCAGCAGGAAGTCTTTCAATAATTCCCACATTTTTTCATCACTCCTAACTTTCTACTAAATCTTTTGCAGGGGTCGTCTGCTGTTTGATTATCATTTCATGCTTTTCTGTGAGCTTTGCCTGCTGTTCGATAGTTTTCATGTAGTCTGTTCCGTTTCCCTTATCAATCCTTTTCAGCATTTTCAAGGTCGGTGCTACCTGCCGTTGTACCCACCGCAATGTACGGTCTAAGGTGTAAGGCTCTGGCTTTGTCGTCAGCTTCAAGCTCTGTCTGTTATCGCCGATAAACCACGCCCAGCGGTCATTGAGTTTCCAGTCATTTTTTCGCTTGTCTGCTTCTTCATCAACAAACCGCACATACTGGTTGATGATAGAAAAGGCAGTCTGCTCTGCGTCATAATAGGTCAGCAAATCTCGTACTGCATAATAGGCACGTTCATTTCTAAGCCGTATCTCAAAACGGTTGATAATGTCGGCTTCTTCCAGCGGTGTCCCTAACTTGACGTACTGCTCATAGTCCTTTTCATAGATACAGAAATACACATCTGATTTTAGCGAACCAAGATAAAGGGTGCGTCCCATATATTCTCTGTCGTCCTCTCTATGCTTGATAAGCTCGCCCGACTGATAAAACTTATAACTTCTGGACTTTCCGATATATTCCCGTTTCCTGCATTTTTCCGCAAGCTCTGGAATATCCAAAATACCCGTATGGTCGTTGATAGCAAGGTCGATACGCTTCATCACGCCACCGTCTATGAGTGCGTCCATGAGAAAGTCATACCAACTTCTTTGTTGTGCCAGCAGGTAACTTTCAAACTGTCGGCAACCACGCCCCTTTAACTCTAAAAGGACACCTTTTTCTTCGTCAGCCGACGTATAGATAAAGATGTCCCCTAAAGAATAATGCTCCGTATAACTGTAATGTCCGTAATCTTCATGGAGCATATAATTGATATTCAGTTTTAATATATCTTTGATGATGTGCTGTATATCCAGCGTGGGAAAACGAATTTTCACATAATCAAACAGCATGGTAAGCGGTACTTCTGGATTGAACCTTGCCAGTTCCTTATGCAGAGTTTCCAGAAGTTCCTTTGACGGCTTCATTTTTCCACTTTCTATCTTGTTGAAATATTCCCTTGTGATACCAGAAGCCACCGCCAGCCTGCCTTGTGAGATACCGTAAGCAATCCGTTTCTCCCGTAATTCTTTTATCCGTTGTTCTTCATTCAGAACCATACCCCCAATCTGTAAAGTGTGAAGTTTTTTAAGGCGACTTCACAGCCGATTTTTGCTAGAAAACCATGCCAGAAGCCTTATGTTTCCTATGTTTTTTGTCTATTGTCTATTTGCAAACGTACCCCTCTGTTAGATACCGAGGGGTTTTACCTGCTGGCGTGGCTGACGCCACACCAGCAACGGCTAGTCCGTGCCGTCGCCTTTCGCTTCGCACGTCGCCGTCCCGTCCTGCCTTGCTTGTGCAAGAGAGCTGATAGTCTGTAAAAAATCATGTCCTTTTGGGACTAAAGGCGTGTAAAACTCACTTATGACGCTTGTTCCCACATCACAATAGCCACGCCCCTTGATACGCTTCTGGAAAAACTGCTTTTTCACATCTGAACCAAACAGCATACCGTAACCTAATTCGCTGATACGCCCAAGTCCCACACGGAAATTGAAGTTATCTCTGATACCATCTGAAAAATACTTTGCGTCTGGACGCTGGCAGGCAACAATAAGGAAATAACCTGCTTGTCGCCCTAACATAACGATTTTCTTTAACTGGCTAAGTAAGCTCACGCTTTCTTTTGTCCCCAACATTTCAAAAAACGCTACATATTCATCAAAGATAAGAAAGCAGGGTGGAAGTCCCAGATAGGCGTAGTTTTCGCCCGTCTTATAGTTCGGGTGTTGCTTCATTTCCTCACTTCGCCGTACCATGCCCTCATAAAAGGCATTGACGCAATCAATCATTTCTTCTTTGGTGTGATAGACATTAGGCATGACTGTTCCCAAGTCTGCAAGGTCGCTGTTCTTTGGGTCTAAGATATAAAGGACAGCGTTGGTATGCAGTAAGGCTTCAATGAGCGTCAGCAGAAAATAAGTTTTACCGCCACCAGTCCCACCAGCAATCAAAGCGTGAGGGAGTGCGTCATATTCCCACACAAGATTTTTCATCAGCCTAAGACAGCCGTTTTCTGCCCATACTTCATCAATGGTAATGCGGTTTGCTATCATGTCATAAAGCAGGGTGTATTCAATATAGCCGTCATGTAAGGTCTTGTCGGTCAGCTCGCAATACAAGCCACTTTCCAATTTATCCTCTAACCGTAAAAGCTGGTCTTGATATTTTCCTAACGTGATTTCACAGCGGATATGGAGCAATCCCTTTTCCATTTGATAATAAATCTTTGGAAACGCAGACGATTTTTTCCCTTGATCTGCTTTGCAGGTCAGTAAAAAAAACCGCTGTCTTGTACGGTATCGGCTTCATACCACTTATTTTCCAGTATCATTCGTGCCAGCTTTTGACGGTGCAATAGCTTCTTGAAACTGTCGTAACAGAAGCGGTAATACAGAAAAGCGACCAATGCACAAACACCAGTCGCTATCAGCACAGTTATGAAGTTGTAAGGGGAAAGCGTCAAGCCGTTTTCTAACAAGCTGAAATGTTCCCAGTCGGTACGCATGAGCTGTTTGATGTTCAGTAGCAGAAGAACCGCCATGAATACAAACAGAAGCGTCCCTATGGAAAAGTGGTAGACAAGGTGCTTGTCGCTGGCTCTGATACGGTGTCCTTTGTTCCAAATCATACGCATAAATCAATCCTTTCTAGGTATGAAAAAAGCAGTCAATCCTAAGACTAACTGCTTAATCAACAATAAAGTGTAAATTTTATTGTTTCTTTTCTTCTTTTTTATCTTTTTTATTTTTTCTATCCCACCAAGTACCTGCTAATGAACAACTTCCGCCCATAACCATAAAGCCAATCATAATAAGCCAAAATTCCATGATTTCTCCTCCCTTTTAATTTGTTAAAATGCTGGCAAATAAAAATTACAACAAAACATATAATAAGTGCGATTACACCTGCAATGAATGCAAATATGATTTTTTGATAATTTCTTTTTCCTATTTCTTGTTGTGTTTCATCATGCGTTAATTGCTTTCCGTCAATAAATGCCAAAATTTCTTTATAGGTTTGAATGTCATGGCTCTTTTTGAATTTTTCAATCTTACTTGCCGTATAGAGCGTTATTGCAAACAAGCATAACCAAATAATAATTCCTATATTTCCCTTAATACTAAATAAAGGATAGGCACTTATGGCTACGACTATCAATTCAATTAGGAAAACTACACTTATCACATTAAACTTTTTAATAGTTGCTTTTTCTACAATCTCCCTCATCTCCTTTATATCTTCTTTTATAAAATTATCTAAAGACACATTGAAGATATTAGATAAAGTAATTAAACTTTTAACATCTGGACAACTTTTATTTGTTTCCCAGTTAGAAATTGTTTGTCTTGAAACAAATATTTTAAGAGCCAGTTCTTCTTGAGAAATTTTTTGTTGTTCCCTAAATTTTTTGATTTGTAATCCAATATCCATCTTGAATCTTCTCCTTTATTGTATATGAATATAGCTATTTTGTCTGTCAAAAGCCTTTGACATTGCCATTTTCCCTTGTCAAAATAGTTTTACATGGCTTAAAACAGAACTTTTCAACTAATTATATCGGTTCTATATATAAGTTACAAGAAAAATATGGGCTCACATTTATTTTTTCATCTGTCCTTGCGGTACATGGTTCTGTGGATTGCCTGCGTTCTGATTGCCTTTATTCTTCAACACAATATCCTCTGCCTTTACATACCAGTCCACATCTGCACCCGTATAGGTTTTTCGTGATACCGTATCGGCTACTGGATTGACAAGCTCCACAACTGCATTGTACGGAAATTCCCTTACTGGTACTTCTGGCGGTACAGACACGGGGATAATTCCACCATGCAGACTGCACTTCAAATCATAGATACGCTTTTTAAGCTGGGTACTCGGTGTCCCGTCCTCATTCTGCAAGAATACATCACGCACTGCTGTAAATTTTAATTCTCCAAATGTTTTCTCTTTGTCAATAACAAAACCGTTTGATAATCTCATAATATTTTCACTCCTTTACTTTTCTTCAACTGCTACAATATCATCAGCAAGTAACACATAATCGGTATGTCCCATATCCCCAATTGCGTAACCTCTGCCGTATAATTTCGGATTGACAAGTTTTACTTTCTGTTCATACTTGAAATGCTTTTCGCCAGCCTGCACGGGAATTTCCACGACAACATTTTCGCCTTTCTGCACATCAGAATAAAGGTTGTAGCTTCGTCTGGCTAAGACCCTGCGGTTATTTTTATCTCTTTCAAAGATAGGCTCGCTTTCGCCTGCAAATTCAAGTGTTCCAAAAGACTGTGCCATATCTGGCACGACATATTTCATTTCCATATTGTTTTACCTCGTTTCTTTCTATATTTGATAAGTTTTTGATAGTGATTTCTTATTCTGGCGGTTAGGGAAGTACCAGCAAGTCCCCAGATAGTAAAGGGTAAAATAAATGCTTACGCACCCTTGACTATCCGTGTTCTTGCAGGTAAGTAGCAGACAAGCCAGAATAAGCGGAAGTCTGCCGACACGGTATCGGCGGAGAACGTGATTTTTCTTTTCTCATATCGTTACCGCCTTATGATTTCTTCATTTTACGGCGTTTGCAGAAGAAGATACCTGCCAGTCCAGCACCAGAAGTTAGTAATAATGCAAGCAGTCCGTAAAGGTTCGTGTTATCGCCCGTTTTTGGACTGTCTGTTTTATGCGGTGTATCTGGTGTCTGTGGTGTTTTGGGTTTCTCTGGTTCTTCTGGGACTTCGGGTTTTTCCTTAAAGGTAATCGTCTGTCCCTCGTTGTCAATGTCTTTATGCTCGGTAACTTTCTTCGGCTCGTCTGGATTGCTTAAATCGTACAATTCTTCAAAAGTTACAAGCTGTTTGCCGTCAAGAGAAGTAGCGTCAAAGGTAAAGGCAACTTCCGCTTTCATAGTTTCGCTGTCTGCGGTAAAGGTGTAATCACTTTCCACACGTTTTCCATTGATAAGAAGCTCTGCATTTTCTTCTTTCAACATCTGCCAGCCTACAAGTTTGTACTGTGTGCCGACTTCTAAGCCCTCTAAGGTTATGGTATCAATGATTGTTACCTCTTTTCCAGCTTCAAGCTCTTTGTTGCCGTCCTTATCGGTAGCAGTCGTATGAATTTTGATGATACGCTCTGTGATAAGTACCGTCTGTCCGTCGTCCTCAATGTCTTTATGTTCCGCAACTTTTACGGGTTCTTCTGGATTGCTCAAATCGTATAATTCCTCGAATGTTACCAGATTTTTACCGCCAAGCTCGGACGCATTGAATGTATAAGTAATTTCCACTTTCATAGCTTCATCATCAGCGATAAAGGTATAGTCATTTTCTACACGCTTTCCATTGATAAGAAGCTCGGTGTTTTCTTCCTTTAACATCTGCCAGCCTTTGAGCTGATATTTTGTGCCTTTTGTAAGTCCGTCTAATTTGACGGTATCAACGATTGTTACCTCTTTTCCTGCAAGGATTGTCTTTTCGCCGTCCTTACTGGTCGCTGTGGTATGGATAGAGATTTCTTTTTCGTATTCATCAGTCAAAGTACCTAAATCAATCACAAGGTTATTTCTTGATACCACGATTTCAAAAGGTGGGATAAGCTCAAAGCCTTTGTTACTATCGCAACGCATTTCTTCAATGATGTAGGTATCATAAGGCAACGCCCCTTTGCTGTCGTCTGGTTTAGAAGTTCCAAACCATACACCGTCCTCGCTGGTCTTTCCTGCGTTGGTATTATGCTTATGAGAAGCCCAGTCAGAAGAAGTGGAGAATTGCCCGTTATCATCAGTTACCACAACATGACTTTCGCCCGTTGTCTTGCTTGTGATCCTAAAGGGAACATCAGCAAGACGCTTGTGTGTGCCTGCTCCGATTTTTACGCCCTCAATATCTCCACGCTTAATCTGATTGTAGATAGAATGGGCTTCGTCGGTTAAATCAACGATTTTTCCATTCTCTGTGATTGCAAAATCAATCGGTTTTGCACCGTCTGTCAAATATCCGTTTGGAGCTTCACTCTCAACGATACGGAATTTTCCATAAGGTAAAAGGTCAGCAGACGTAGAAGCGACACCCTCAATGTCTGTATGGATTGTCTTTACCACTTCATTTTTCTTGTATAGCTTGCCCTCAACCAGTACCGCATTATCATTTAAGGAAATGATGTCAAAGGCAGTATCTTTCAAAGTGGCACTTCCTTGTGGTTTTGTATCGCCCGTTTCTAAATCTCGTTTCTGAATTTTCACACCGCCACGGATAACCTTGTCTGATACAGAAAACTGGTTACTTCCAGTCAATACGGCAAGGTCGCCGTCCTCGGTAATCTGTGTTACATATAAGCCCTTAATCTGTTCGGACTTATCGCCAGCCTGCATATATGCACCGTCCAGCAAGTAACCGTTTGGAGCTTTTGTTTCTTCTACGGTTAGTGTTCCAAGTGGAAGAACGGCTTTGCCGTCCTGCATATAGAAACTGTCGCCAGATACCTTGTATGCGTCCGC
>NZ_JBWLUT010000198.1:0-5177 GCF_056504575.1 Blautia sp. CGZ-1-C1 | reverse complement strand
CATACTGTAGTCTTAAGACTCTTCATAAAAGCTTCCAGATATTCCCTATTTGCCTTCTCCAATTTTACAAAACAAAGAGTAATTAACGCTTCCTTTGAAATACTTACCGAGTTCTTTATAAGACTCAGCTCCGGCTCAACTTCCACCTCCACCGAAGCCTTCCTGCCATCCACCGAAGTTCCAGTTATCACAGTTTTTCCTACATCATATGTCAACAAATTAAACCATGCGGAACCACTATTTCCATCCTGACTCACAATCAGTCCAGTACTCTTCTGGTCAATCTTCGCAACAGAAGGATTACTTGACTCCCATTTGATCTGTTTTCCTTCACTGTCAGCCTTACCAGTAGCAGAAGCTTCATATTCCATAAAAAGAGAATTTTCCTTGCCAAGTACAACTGCATCTTTGCTCACCTTGAGAGAGAAGTTCTTATCAGATGAAGAAGTGGAACTACTATTATAATGTATTGTTACATCATGATCAAAAGTTACATTTAACTTATTCCATTCAGCTTCTCTGCCAGAGTAATATACATCTTTTAGACTACTACATCCAGAAAACGCAGAATCATTTATACTTGTAATGCTATTCGGCAACGTTATTGTTTTCAATTTAAAACAATCCTTAAATGCTTCCGAATCTATATTCACTACGCTATCTGGCAGTATTATTGTTTCTAAACTACTACATCCTCTAAATGTGTTCATTCCTATACCCTGTACTCTATCTGGCAACATTATCGTTTTTAAATTACTACATCCATCAAACAAGGAGCATAGTACTGTCATACTATGTGGCAACGTTATTGTTTCTAAGCTACTACATTTACTAAATGCATATATTTCTATACTCTTTATACTATCTGGCAACACTATTGTTTCCAAACTACTACATTTACTAAATGCATACATTCCTATGTATATTAAACTATTTGGCAAAGTTATTGTTTGCAAACTACTACACTCTCCAAATGTACTACTTTCTATATTCGTTATACCATTTGGCAAGGCTATTGTTTTCAGGCTCCTACATCCATAAAATGCCCACGATCCTATACTTGTTATACTATTTGGTAACACTATTGTTCCCAAATTACTACATCCATAAAATGCATCTGCTCCTACACTTGTTATACCAGATGGCAATATTATTGTTTTCAAATTACTGCATCCTTGAAATGTACCATTTTCTATACTTGTCACACCGTTTGGCAAGGTTATTGTTTCTAGACTTCTGCATCCCAAAAATGCATCCATCCCTATGTTTGTTATGCTGTCTGGCAATGCTATTGTCTCCAAACTTTTGCATCCACAAAACGCACTTTTTCCTATATTCACTACACTATTTGGCAACATCACTGTTTTTAAATTATCAAAATAATTATAAAATGCATAATTTCCAATATTTGATATACCTTGCTCGATTACTACAGTTTCTATGATTGACTCAAATTTTTTCCACGGTGGAGAATAATCATACTTAAAACTATACATATCTCCATTTCCACTAATCGTCAATATACCATCTTTAAACGACCAATGTACATTCTCACCACACTTACCAGAATTATTACCAGAAGTTGCAACTTCTAATTTTTGTGTTTTTTCATCACCGTCATCCAACTCTTCCGCCTCTGGAATTGATGCTGGGGTTTCTGAAGATGACGCACCACCATTCTGTTCATCTGAAAATTGCACATCCTCTTCATTGGTTGAAAAGTCATCTGCCTGATTTTCTTCCGTATCATTTTCCTCTTCATTAAAATAACCTGCTACCCCATCAGAAAATTCTGCTGCCTGTACACCTGCAACTGGCTGAAGTATCATAATTCCTGATAAGAGCCACACCATTATCTTTCTCTTCATAAAATCTTTCCTCTCCCTTTACAAACGATAGTTGATTACTTTCGTATCAACAATATCTTTTTTCCCTATATTTAACACTTCCCACACCAGTAAAGATGTGGGAAGCCTTAATTTTTATTTATATTTTACCGTTTTCGATTCACCTTTTTGATCTATGATATATGCAGAATCCTTATAAAAGCTATATACTATACCTGAATATTTCTTTCCAACTGCCGATTTTTTTCCAGTTTTTATATTATATTTCCAAATCTGTGAATATGGCTTAGATGTTGTTCCTGAAAAGCTGGCATAGTATATCAGATTCTTTTCTTTTGTAGTTTCAGTCGTCACCATCTTGTTTACCAATTTAAATTTCTGAGAAACAGGATCTAATATGTATATACTATGAGGATAACAATTATATTTTCCCGAAAACTCAGAATACCCAGAATATGTGTCCCCTACAAAAATATATCTCCCATCTGACAATGATCCTGTTCCAATAACATCATTTTTGTTATAAACAGGGTAAGCAATTCTTTTGGATGTAATCTTTTTTGTCTTCAGATTATAGGCATATAAATATTGTTTTCCAGATCCCATTGTGTGTAAATAAAAATTATTCTTTGAATACCCCACCAGATCACAATTTTTATTTATCGTACACAATTTTTCTGTTTTTCCTGTTTTGATGGTATATTTATATAAACTTACCTTCGTAGGTACCCTCTTATTACCCGAAGCATAATAAAAAATCTTTCCATCTGTCCATGCACCGGTACAAATCTTTTGTGTAAGGCGAACAGTTTCTCCATTCATCGGTTCATAAAACAACTGAGGTGCTGAATTTGCATAAGAAAGATATGCCTGTCCACTTTCAACTTTTAAATAAGCCATTGTTGGCACTTGCTGATATGTGGGTGACTTTGCATTTACAGAAATCAACTGTAATCCCAGTACACTGATGATTGTTAAAAGTAATAATACTGTTTTTCTTATAAAAGCATTCTTTTTCATATCTCTTGTCCTCTCTTTTCAAATGGATAAATGTCTGGCAACAGTACCATCAATCGCTTCACATAACACTACTGCCCTAATTATTATCTACTCTAATAGAAACATAGGCATTATTTTTAGTATTCTTTAACTTGATAAAAAGTGCCAAAAAATCTTTTGGAAGCTTTTGTCCTTTTTTGATAGAATACATTTTTATGCTTCCGTTGTTAGCATTAACAAATCTGCTGTATTCTATCTTTTCTACTTTATATCCTGCTTTCAGGCTATAAGTCAGTTTTCCATTCAATCTGCTTACAACCCCATATAAATTTGGTTCCGGCTCTTTTGCATAGTAGGAAACCAGGTTCTTTTTCCCGATTTTCAGCGTTTTAAATGGATTTGTATATTTTACAAATGTATAGGTGCAGGTTTTTTTATATGTTTTTCCATTTACTTTTACAGTAACATTAACCTTAGCTGTTCCTTCCTTGATTCCGGTTACCTGGTAAAATGCATTTCTTTTCGCACCACCATCACTGCCAGATACACGTGAAAACACCATCATTACTTTAGGATTACTGCTTACCGCAGAGATTTCTATATTTTCACGATTATAATATACCGGTGTAGAATAATTAGTTACATTATCTACGCTACACCCCAATGTAACTTTCATCTTTGTTGGCATCTTCGCCAATGGATTCTTCTGTGCTGCCCAAACATTCACAGACATGGCAAGCATTGCTACTACTGCAGCAAGAATCATTAATAGTACATTTTTCTTTTTCTTCATGAATTTTTTCCTCCTTGATTTGTGAGTTTTATTATGTGAATTGACAGTTACTTTCCACCTCTGTCAAACCCCATCATATTTTTTCAGCATCCTGCTGAAGCATTCAGGTGTCATGTTCAGATAAGATGCTATATCTTTTTTGTTCACCTTTTTTTCCAGCCCCGGATAGGTTTCCAGAAAATATTCATACCTCTGTACTGGATTACAGGTAAGAATCATTTTTCTGTATTCATATTCCCTCATAGATGCCACACTCTGCATCCGATTACAAACCAGAGCAATTTCTATATTCTCCATAGCCAGCTTTCGAAGAACATCCGCTGATATCCTTACAATTTCACAATCCGTTATCAACTCCACTGTCAGGAAAGAGGTTATCTGCTTGTCCAAATTCATGATCCCTACCAAAGCTTCCCCCGGAAAATGCGCAAAACAGTGAACCTGTTTTTTTCCATCCGATTTTTCATAATATGACTTTACAAGACCACCCTTTTTATACAAAAAAGAAATCGCATCTACCTTCTCATTCTCTTTCATCAGCAAAGTTTTTGCTTTCAACTTACAGATTTCCGAGTTCTCCGCCAACACCTCCAGCACAGCTTCCGATTTTATTCCTATCACATTATGAAAAAAATCTTTCAGTTTTTCCTCTTCATTTTCCCTTTTTCTTTCATCACTCATACTTTTTCCTTTTTACACGCCCAAAATCAACAGACAAAAACATATTATTTAAAGTTATCGTTTATCCTGTTCCTTTGCAAACAAGATTTTCTCTAATTATACTTTATTGTCTGACAAATAGCAATTTTCCAACTTGATTCAAATCAAGTAATCACAAATATTTTTTCCCAAACATACCCTTCACAATTTTTACTGCTACACAAAAATAGCTATAAGACTTCATTTTTGAAATCCTATAGCTTTGCTATTGATAATATTACGTTGTATTTCTAATCATCAATTATTTTCCAGTAACCATTGGAACACGACTAATAAACCGAACAATACTTGTGTCTTTATTCTTTATCATATTCAAAAATAACCGAAATCCTACTCATTTCTAAAACATATTTCGATAAGTCAAAATTACAATTTTCACACTTTAATTGATATAATATTCAACAACTAAACAAGGAGGCCATTTAACCATGAATAATGTAAAAATTCTATGTATCGCAGGCAGTATCGTACTCGGTAGTATATTGCTATCCGGACAAGCTTTTGGCAAAGCCCCCTCAGATCTAATCACCCTTTCCGCCCCTAAGGAGCCTGAGGGGCAACATGTATCTTATGATATAGATGGTTCCGGCTCTTATTATGACAGTGAGTCAGATACAACTTACTATTTTGTCAAGGGGATTGTCACTTCTTATTCTAATCATACAAAAACCTTTTCACTGACTTCCGACGCCGGTGAAACTTATGAGTTACCGGCAGATACGGATATTAATATAACCGACTATCTCAACACAGAAGCACATATATGGTACTCAGAAGACTCTCAAAAAAACTTAAAATTACTTGTGTTCTCTCCTCAA
>NZ_JBWLUT010000197.1:0-17147 GCF_056504575.1 Blautia sp. CGZ-1-C1 | reverse complement strand
ATGCTCTTATAATATCTGCGGATGATCTCCTGACGTGCAGCCTCTTTGCAGACCTCATCATCGACGATACAATTTCCTGCCATGTTGACACCCATATCTGTCGGAGATTTGTAAGGGCACTCACCCATGATCTTCTCGAACATAGCCTGAAGAACCGGGAAGACTTCTACATCACGATTGTAGTTAATGGTAGTTTCGCCGTATGCTTCCAGATGGAATGGATCGATCATGTTGACATCGTTTAAATCTGCAGTTGCAGCTTCATAAGCTAAGTTTACCGGATGTTTCAGCGGAATATTCCAGATTGGGAAAGTTTCAAATTTCGCATAGCCTGCTTTGACACCACGTTTGTATTCGTGATAAAGCTGGGAAAGGCAGGTAGCCATTTTTCCGCTTCCTGGTCCCGGGGCAGTAATGACAACCAGTGGTCTTGTTGTTTCGATATAGTCATTCTTACCATATCCTTCGTCACTTACGATAAAGGAAGTATTGTTTGGATAACCAGGAATCAGATAAAGCACATAAACTTTGATTCCAAGCTTCTCCAGACGTTTCTTGAATGCGTCTGCACTTTCCTGTCCTGCATACTGAGTGATGCAGACACTTCCTACATAAAGACCGCGCTCTGTGAATACTTCCATAAGGCGGAGCACATCTTCATCATAAGTGATACCAAGGTCACCTCTGATTTTATTCTTATCAATGTCAGCTGCGCTGATTACGATGACGATCTCTGCCTGATCAGAAAGCTGCATCAGCATGCGCAGTTTGCTGTCCGGCTCAAATCCCGGAAGAACTCTGGAAGCATGGTAGTCATCAAAAAGCTTGCCGCCAAATTCCAGATAAAGCTTGTTACCAAACTTGCTGATACGTTCCCGAATATGTTCGGACTGCATTTTCAGATACTTGTCGTTGTCAAATCCTATCTTCATTTGTTTATTTCCTTTCCCATCACATAATTAATCACTTATTATTACTGCTCGTGGTTGGTATCCCGCGAGGTGCTTTGGCATATCATGCCAAAATCCCGAGACATACAGCGCGAATTTATGCAGTTAGCATAAATTCTGTGCATCGCAAAGCGTATTACTGAGAATGAAGTGAGCAGTAATCACTTTGTCAATAGTATACTACAAAAAACATGGTTTGTAACAGATAAATTTTAAAAAAATAAAGAAATTTTATCAAATCAGTAAATTTAACCGAATAAAGTAAGTCCCCTGCTTCAATTGCGAGGAGCAATAAGCAGTGACTGGAAAGATTCGGCTACTGTTCACTGATAGTATCCCGCGAGGTGTTTTTTGTGAGCGAAGATCACAGAAAACCCGAGACATAACGGAAATTTCACAATCTCGCGGTTGATTTATAACAAAATTCTCTTTATAATAAGAACGATAACGTTTAGGAGGAAGAAAATGGATAATCATATGGACAATAATCCGAATGGCAATCGTCCTGATAATAATAAAGGTCCTGGCAAGCCGGATCCGAATAAAAATCATCAGTCGATCCTTGCTTTTCTGGTATGCCTCCTGGTTACTTTGGTATGTTTCGCCATGTTTACTAATATGCTCAAGGACAGTTCAAGTGAGATCACTTACGATAAATTCATTGAGATGGTAAATGATGGAGATGTGAAGGAAGTTTCACTTCAGTCAAACACTCTGACGATCACACCGAAACATCAGTCATCAGGATTTTCAGAAGATGTTTATTATACCAATCAGATGGAGTCAGTAGATAAACTGACCGAGAGACTTGAGGGAACAGGAATCAAGTTTGAATATAAGCAGCCGGATGCAGTTGGTGAGATTGTTTCCATGCTGGTCAGTGTGCTTCTGCCGACGATCGTGCTGTTTGTACTGCTGATGGTATTTATGCGCCGCATGAATAAAGGCGGTGGCATGATGGGAGTTGGAAAGAGCCGGGCGAAAGCCTATATTCAGAAAGACACAGGAATTACTTTCAAAGATGTAGCCGGACAGGATGAAGCGAAAGAATCACTTCAGGAGGTTGTAGATTTCCTGCATAATCCGGGAAAATATACGACCATCGGTGCCAAACTTCCGAAAGGTGCCCTGCTTGTGGGACCTCCCGGAACAGGTAAGACACTTCTCGCAAAAGCCGTAGCAGGAGAGGCGCATGTACCGTTCTTTTCCCTGTCAGGTTCTGAATTTGTAGAGATGTTCGTAGGTGTGGGTGCATCCCGTGTCCGCGATTTGTTTGAGGAAGCGAAGAAGAATGCACCATGTATCATCTTTATCGATGAGATCGATGCAATCGGTAAGAGCCGTGATTCCCATTACGGCGGTGGCAACGACGAGCGTGAGCAGACATTGAACCAGCTGCTTGCCGAGATGGACGGATTTGATACTTCTAAAGGTCTTCTGATTCTGGCAGCTACGAACCGTCCGGAAGTTCTTGATCCGGCACTTCTGCGTCCGGGCCGTTTTGACAGACGAGTAATTGTTGACCGTCCGGATTTGAAGGGAAGAATTGAGATTCTGAAAGTACATGCCAGAAATGTACATCTGGATGAGACTGTTGACTTCGAGAACATTGCGCTTGCAACTTCCGGCGCAGTGGGATCTGACCTTGCAAATATGATAAATGAGGCTGCGATTCTTGCGGTTAAGAGCGGACGCAGTGCGGTATCCCAGAAGGATCTTCTCGAGGCTGTCGAAGTAGTTCTTGTAGGTAAAGAGAAGAAAGACAGAATCTTAAGCGCTCAGGAACGTAAGATTGTATCTTATCATGAAGTAGGACATGCACTGGTAAGTGCTCTGCAAAAAGATGCAGAACCGGTACAGAAGATTACGATCGTGCCGAGAACAATGGGTGCACTTGGCTATGTTATGCAGGTGCCGGAAGAGGAGAAATATCTCAACACCAAGAAAGAACTGGAAGCAATGCTTGTAGGATATCTTGGCGGACGTGCCGCAGAGGAATTGGTATTTGATACAGTGACAACGGGTGCTGCCAATGACATTGAGCAGGCGACAAAAGTGGCAAGAGCCATGATCACCCAGTATGGTATGTCTGAGAAATTCGGACTTATGGGACTGGCTACCCAGGAGAATCAGTACCTTAGTGGCAGAGCAGTTTTAAACTGTGGTGATGACACTGCGACAGAGGTAGACCATGAAGTGATGGTACTTCTTCATAATTCATACGAAGAAGCCAAAAGACTGATCGGCGGTCACAGAGAAGCGTTGGATAAGATTGCCGACTACCTGATCCGCAGAGAGACAATTACAGGCAAGGAATTTATGAAAATATTCCGTGCTGTAGAGCGTGGGCTCGAGATTCCTGAAAACCTGGATGACCTGGAAATTCCGGAGAAGACGGAAACAAAACCGGAAGAGCCGGTAACAAAACAGATGGATCAAACGGAGACAGAACAGACGATAGCAGATCAGACAACAGTCCCGGATTCAGATGTAAAAGAGAATACAGTAACGCTGGATAAGACAGAGATTCAGTGATACAATAACAGAGCCGGATAATATTCCGACTCTGTTTTTTCTATATATAAATTTACTTAGCAAGCTCATGAGTACTTGCCTGAATTAGCGGCATATGAAGAATAAATGGCTAAAATATATAAGTAAAGCAGATGGCGGTTATCAAAAATAACATAATAGTAGAATACGTAGAAGCATAAATGGAGGAGATTTTATGTTTCAGATAGAGGAAGAGTTAAAGAAACTTCCAGGCAAGCCGGGAGTTTATATCATGCATGGTGAGAAAGATGAAATCATCTATGTTGGAAAAGCTATCAGTCTGAAGAACAGGGTGAGACAGTACTTCCAGAGTAGCAGGAATAAAGGCGCCAAGATTGAGCAGATGGTAACCCATATCACCAGATTTGAGTACATTATTACAGATTCAGAACTGGAAGCCCTGGTTCTGGAATGCAACCTGATTAAGGAACATCGTCCGAAGTACAATACCATGCTCAAGGATGACAAAAGTTATCCCTTTATTAAAGTCACAGTTAATGAGGAATATCCCAGAGTACTTTTCGCCAGAAGAATGAAGAAAGACAAGACAAAATATTTTGGTCCATATACCAGTGCGGGAGCAGTAAAAGACGTAATTGAACTGGTGCGCAAACTTTATAAAGTGCGTTCCTGCAACAGAGTACTGCCGAGAGACTGTAAAAAGGATCGTCCCTGCCTGTACTATCATATGAAACAGTGTACAGCTCCCTGTCAGGGTTATATAACCTCTGAGGAGTATAAGAAAAATATCACTGAATTGCTGAAATTCCTAAATGGAGATTTCCAGGATACGATTGATATGCTGACAGATAAGATGATGGCAGCGTCAGATGAAATGCGTTTTGAAGATGCCACGGAATATCGTGACCTGATCCGCAGCATTCAGAAAATCGGGGAGCGTCAGAAAATCACCAGTTATGGTGAAGAGGATAAGGATATCATTGCAGTGGCAATGGATGAAAGTCTTGATCTTCGTGAACAGGATGCAGTTGTGCAGGTATTTTTTGTCCGCGATGGTAAACTGATTGGACGCGAACATTTCTATCTGCGTGTGGCGCGTGGAGATACGAAAGCACAGGTATTGTCAAGTTTTATGAAGCAGTTCTATGCGGGCACACCATTCATCCCGAGAGAAATTATGTTGCAAAAGGAAATAGAAGATGCTCAGATCATAGAAGAATGGCTGACTGCCAGAAGAAAACAACGAGTCTATATCCGCGTTCCAAAGAAAGGAACGAAAGAGAAACTGGTGGAACTGGCGGAAGAGAATGCAAAGATGGTTCTGGATAAGGACAGAGAGCGGATCAAACGTGAAGAAGGCAGAACAATTGGCGCTGTTCATGAGGTGGAAGAATGGCTTGGACTGTCGGGAATCAAACGAATGGAAGCGTACGATATTTCCAATATCAGTGGATTTGAATCCGTTGGTTCTATGGTCGTTTACGAAAAAGGAAAGCCGAAACGAAGTGATTACCGTAAATTTAAAATCAAATGGGTGCAGGGACCGAATGATTATGCAAGTATGGAAGAGGTGCTTACCCGACGCTTTACCCATGAAGGAAAAGACGAGTTTGACAGTTTTTCCATCATGCCGGATCTGATTTTAATGGATGGTGGAAGAGGACAGGTAAATATTGCGTTGAAAGTACTGGCAGAATTAGGGATTGATGATATTCCTGTCTGCGGTATGGTCAAAGACGACCATCACAGAACGAGAGGACTATACTATAATAATCTGGAGATTCCTATTGATACAAGCAGTGAGGGCTTCCGCCTGATCACCAGGATCCAGGATGAGGCACACCGTTTTGCTATCGAATTCCACCGTTCCCTGCGAAGTAAGGAACAGGTCCATTCTCTGCTGGATGATATCCCGGGAATCGGAGAAACCAGAAGAAAAGCCTTGATGAGGAAATTTAAGTCCATCGAGAATATCAGAGATGCTTCTCTGGAAGAACTGACTGAGACAGAAAGTATGAACGCAGGAAGCGCGCAGCAGGTATATGACTTTTTTCATGCACCTAAAGTTAAGGGTTAGAAATTCGGTTATGAGCAAGTAGCAAAAGCGGATTGCGAATATCCGATTGACACAAAGTAAGTAATTTTCTGTTACTGTTCACACTCCACTATTCCGCGAGGTGTTTTGGCATGAATATGCCAAAATCCCGAGACATACCGCGCGAATTTATGCGATTAGCATAAATTCTGTGCATCGCGAAGCGTGTTGCTGTGAACGGAGTGAACAGTAACAATTTTCTTGTTTCCTTGTTGTGCAAAAAGTATCTTTTATTTACAATTGAAGTTGCACATGATGATGTGATATAATGAAAATATCGTTAAATTTGTTGCTGGGAACGCAGTGAACAGTAACTCAAATTTTGAACTGAAAAGGAGAAACAAATGAAAGGTGTACAGTTGACAAAATTAGTTCAGGAACTGGGACTTCACAACCTGACTCCTGAAATTGACCTGTCTGAGATACTGATCAAGACAGCCGAGATCAACAGACCGGCTCTGCAGCTGACAGGATATCTGGAACATTTCGCAAACGAACGTGTGCAGATTATCGGATATGTAGAATATACTTATCTGATGCAGCTTAGTGATGAAGAACGGAAATTTAAATACGAGAGATTTATTTCCAGTAAGATTCCATGCGTAATTTTCAGTACAATGACAAGACCATCACAGGATATGATCGATCTTGCGATTAAATATAATGTTCCGACCTTTGTGACAGAGCGTACGACTTCAAGTTTCATGGCAGAGATCATCCGCTGGTTAGGCGTACAGCTTGCACCATGTATCTCTATTCACGGTGTACTTGTGGATGTATATGGTGAAGGCGTCCTGATCACTGGTGAAAGTGGAATTGGTAAGAGTGAAGCTGCTCTGGAACTGATCAAACGTGGTCATCGTCTTGTAAGTGATGATGTTGTTGAACTTCGTAAAGTCAGTGATGTAACCTTGGTAGGTTCTGCGCCTGACATTACACGACATTTCATTGAACTGCGTGGTATAGGTATTATTGATGTTAAGACTCTGTTTGGTGTTGAGAGTGTTAAAGATACCCAGTCTGTAGACCTTGTTATTAAACTGGAAGAGTGGGACAGAGATAAAGAATATGACCGTCTGGGACTTCATGAAGAGTACACAGAGTATCTTGGAAATAAAATTGTATGCCATTCTCTTCCGATTCGCCCTGGCCGTAACCTGGCTATCATTGTTGAATCTGCGGCAGTCAACCACAGACAGAAGAAGATGGGTTACAATGCAGCAGAAGAACTGTACAAGCGTGTTCAGGCAAACCTTGCAAAAAAACGTGAGGAGAGATAAGATTACTGTTTACTCTGCGGGAGCGGCGTAGATGCGTAGCAATCCGGGTATCAAATGAGTGTCAAAAGATCTTTTGACACTCATATCATATCATATAATAAAAATATAAGTAATTTGGAGGATATCATGGGAAAGTATTGTTTTGGAATTGATGTTGGTGGCACATCTGTAAAGTGTGGACTCTTTCAGACAGATGGAGTTTTAGTTGAAAAATGGGAGATCCCGACACGTAAGGAGAACAGCGGAGAAGCGATCCTTCCGGATATTGCGAAGACAATTCTGGACAAGATAGCAGAACGCAAGCTGGACAAATCAGATGTCGATGGTGTAGGAATTGGTGTTCCGGGACCTGTTAATGAGAGAGGAGAGGTACCATGTGCGGTAAACCTTTTCTGGGGATTCAAAGAAGTTACAAAAGAACTCACAGAACTGACAGGACTTCCTTCCAAAGCCGGAAATGATGCAAATGTAGCAGCACTTGGAGAGGCATGGAAAGGTGCAGCAGCAGGATCTAAGAATGTAATCCTCGTAACTCTGGGAACAGGAGTTGGCGGTGGAATCATTGTTGATGGAAAAATCGTTGGCGGTGCTCATGGAGCAGGTGGAGAAATCGGTCATGCAGCAGTAAATCATGAGGAAAAAGAAGCCTGCAACTGCGGTAACTGTGGATGTCTGGAGCAGTATGCATCAGCTACAGGTATCGTACGTGTGGCACAGAGAACTCTGGCAGCTACAGAAGAAGAGACAGTTCTTCGCAAATTTACAAAGCTTTCTGCCAAGAATGTTCTTGACGCATTTAAAGAAGGGGATAAAGTAGCCTGCGATGTTATGGCACAGGTAGGTGAAATGCTCGGCGGAACGCTTGCTATGTTTGCATGTGTTACAGACCCTGAAGCAATCGTTATTGGCGGTGGCGTTTCCAAAGCAGGACAGCCATTGATCGACTGTATTCAGAAATATTATAAGAAGTATGCGTTCTCAGCCTGCAAAGAGACACCGATCATTCTTGCAAATCTTGGAAATGATGCAGGTATCTACGGATCTGCACGTATGGTTATCAAAGAAGCACAATAAGGCTTTTGACCCTGACATCATTGATATATCAAAAGCTAAATATTACATCAATATAAAAATCCACAGTCTTGAATTAAGACTGTGGATTTTTATATTGATATGACTGGAAATTTTTTATAAAATCCCGTTATGGAATATGAAATTAATAATAATCGATCTGATAACTGCTGTCATCTTCACCACCATTAGTATCGCCACCATTGTCACCGTCGTAGTCACCACCATCGCCATTATCTTCGCCACCGTTATCTTCGCCACCATTACTGTCATCACCATTATTGTTGGTGTCTGAATCATTATTGGCGTCATCTGTATTGGCATCTGTCTGGCTGGAGGACTCATCACTGTTATCATAATTGTAATCATATTCATCATAGCTTTCATCATAGAAATGCTGATCACAATATTCTGTCGGCATGGTACCTACATCAAAGTATTCAGTAATTACCGGGCAGCCTGCTCTTGGAAGAAGACCTGTTTCTTCGCAGACACTTAATTTCTCTACACTTGCAGGTTTTTCGAATTCCTTGGACGGAAGTCCTTCGTGAATCCGAGTCATAACTTTCTTCCATAAGTTCTTATGGAAGTTACGTGCATAGTCAGGTAACTTTTCATTGTTGTCATAACCAGACCATACTGCGCAAGTATAATATGGAGTATAACCAACAAACCATAAGTCGTTATATGCTTCTGTTGTACCTGTCTTACCGGCAACTGCCATATTATCAAGCTGGCATGCTGTACCGGTACCTTTTTTTACAACGTCTTCCATTGCACTGGTAAGAAGATAAGCGGTACTTTCTTTGATTACAGAGCGTTCTGCAGAAGTATTCTCAATGAGTACATTGCCGTTATGATCCAGAATCTTGGTGTAGTAAATCGGTTTGATATAATTTCCGCCATTGGCGATTGCTGCATAAGATGCACAGAGCTCTACGTTTGTGACACCATTGGTGATACCTCCGAGTGCAGTAGCAAGATTTGCGTCACTCCATACATTGCCGTTTGCGTCTGTATCAGCTTCTGTTCCATGAGCAAGAGTAGTAAATCCAAAATTATCGAGATATTTTAATCCAAGATCCGGAGTTACTTCCTCAAAACATTTAACGGCGACAACGTTGATGGAGTTCTGAATTGCCGTACGGATCGTTGTGGTTCCATTATAAGAACGGGTTGCGTTATTTACAGGAGAACCATCCGGATATTCATATGGCTCATCTTCAAAGGTTGTTGCAAGAGTCATTCCCTTTTCGTTTAATGCTGGTGCATAGGTGGAAACAATCTTAAATGTGGAACCCGGCTGACGGGTTGTATCTGTTGCACGGTTCAGCGTCAGGCTGGCTGTTTTCTCTCCACGTCCGCCAATCAGGGCTTTCACATAACCGGTGTGCTGGTCGATAACGCTCATAGAAGACTGTGGCTGAGGTGCGAAGTTTACTCGTTCCGCAACAACTTTGCTTCCGTCTGCAAGAATGCTTTCCTTATATCTGTCTACATAAGTCTGTCCTTCCTCAGGAGAATCAAATAAAAGATCAAAACCTGGATCTTCATTCTGGAAATAAAGCTGTAGCATTTCCTTACTGTAGTTTACCTGATTTCCATCCGGATCGGTAACTGTCAGGGCATAATCAAGTTCATACTGAACAGTATCCGGATAATTGGAAGGATCAGAATATTCCTCATCCAGAATATTCTGAATGGTAGAATCCTGCGTTGTATATACTTTAAGTCCACCGCTGTACAGAAGGTTGGTTGCCTGTGTTTTGGTATAACCCTTAATATTCATCAGGTCATTGATGATCTGATCAGTCAGTTCATCCTCGAAATAAGTGTAAACAGTATTCTCAGTACTGGAATTCTTTTCCTGAGCTGCCTGAATACGGGAATAAACATCATCTGCCAGAGCCTCGTCATATTGATCCTGTGTAATATAATTCTGATCCAGCATATGCTGAAGAACTTCTTTTCGTCTCTTCTGGTTGCTTTCAGGATTAATAATAGGATTAAATTTGGTCGGGTTCTGTGTGATACCTGCTAAAGTTGCACATTCGGAAAGATTCAGATCCCATACATCTTTATCAAAATACTGACGTGCGGCGGCCTGTACACCGTATGATCCGGCTCCAAGGTTAATCGTGTTCAGATAGTTTTCAAGAATGGTATCCTTATCTGTTTTCTTTTCGACCTGAACAGCAAGGTACTGTTCCTGAAATTTACGTGTGAATCGTTCAAACTGAGTAGACTCACTGGTCCAGTTGGTAAATACATTATTCTTCAGGAGCTGCTGAGTGATTGTACTGGCACCTTCGGAAAAATCACCGGTAGTGATTGCCTTCATTCCGGCACGAAGGATACCCTTTACATCAATGCCATTATGTTCATAAAAACGCTCATCCTCGATTGCGACGACCGCATGCTGTAAATCTACAGGAATCTGGTCCAAAGTAACCGGCAGTCGGTTGGAATTCGGTGCGGCCAGCTTACGGATCTGATTTCCGGCATCGTCGTAAAGAAAAGTTGCATAGCCCAGTGGCATAATATCAATATCATTAACATCAGGAGCATTATCAATCACACCCCTGAAAGACCCTACACCCAGGCAGGCTACTGCGATGCAGAGTGCTATCAGTGATACGAACAGGACTCTGATGAAAGAAACTCTTGCACGTTTTCCCATCATGGAAGAACGGGAAATCAGCGCAGTCCGCTTCTTTGCAGTCGACTTTTTACCGTAGTTCATGTTAAACCTCCTTTATAATCCGTTCTATTATATCAAATAAGAATAAGTAAATAAAGCAAAAAAATAAAAATTCACAATTGGTTTTGTACCTTTATAGAGGTTATTGTGAGTTTTTATAAAAATTAGTATACACTGTGCTGGCGAATTTCTGTAATTCATGGTACACTGTGGCGGTAGAGACAGTTAAATACCATTATTGTTTGTAAACAGGATTTTTCCTGTGAACAGCAAAGATGCGTATTTACTTTAAGAGAGGAATAACAAAATGCTTGAAAAATATAAAACAGTTTATGAGGGCGGGGAGGGCGAGATCGTTGAAAAGAAATCCAGATTTATCGCCACAGTACGTCCTGTACAGACGGAAGAGGAAGCGCTGGCTTTTATAGAGGAGATGAAGAAGAAATACTGGGATGCCAGACATAACTGTTATGTATATTCAGTGGGAAAGAATCGTGAATATACTCGATGCAGTGACGACGGAGAACCATCCGGAACTGCAGGAAGACCGATGCTGGATGTGATCCTGGGCGAAGATATTTATAATGTGGCTGCGGTAGTTACCAGATATTTTGGCGGAGTTTTACTTGGAACGGGCGGGCTGGTAAGAGCATATTCCAAGAGTCTGCAGGAAGGACTTTCTGCCAGCACTGTGATAGAAAAAACATACGGTATTTCGATGGAAGTGATCACAGACTACACCGGAATCGGAAAAATCCAGTATATTGCCGGAGAACAGAAGCTTCCGATACTGGATTCAGAATATACAGACAGAGTAGTACTGCACCTGCTGGTTCCGTCTGACCAGATTGGCTCAGTGGAGAAAGCCATCACAGAAGGAACGAATGGAAGAGCAAAAATGAAGAAGGAAAAAGACCTTTATTATGCGATGATTGATGGCGAAGTAAAGGTGTTCGAGGACTGAGGTATTAAGAATCCGGAATCCTGCAATCAGCAGTGAAAGCTATAAAAGTGGTAGATAGAAGAAATGAAATATAGATAAAGCCTCATGTGATTTTGAAAGTAACAGTGTGATATACAATCAGTATATTACCGCACTCAAAATCATATGAGGCTCTATTATTTTTTATTGTATGCTATTTTTAGCATTTCTCCGGTTCCGGATAGTCAACACCAAAAGTATCTACAGTCATAGATTTGATCTTCTGCTCATCAAGAGGACGATCGCTGTAATCAGTATCTTCTTCTGCGATACGGTTTACAACATCCATTCCTTCAATAATTTTACCAAATGCAGCATATGCACCGTCAAGATGTGGAGCGTCTTTATGCATGATAAAGAACTGGCTTCCTGCTGAGTTTGGATGCATGGCTCTTGCCATGGAAAGAACACCTGCTGTATGTTTCAGGTCGTTTTTGAATCTGTTCTGTGTAAATTCACCTTTAATGCTGTATCCCGGACCGCCCATACCGTTTCCGTCCGGGCAACCACCCTGAATCATAAAACCATTGATAACACGATGGAAAATGAGTCCGTCATAGAAGCCCTTTTTTACAAGGCTGATGAAATTGTTTACTGTATTCGGTGCGATTTCAGGATATAATTCTGCCTTCATCGCATCGCCATTGTCCATGGTAATAGTAACTACTGGATTTGCCATAGTTTCAAGTCTCCTTTTCAAAAAGTATTGTATTTCCCTGTTCGCTCTATTATAATATGCAAAGGACAATTCTGCAAGAAAAAGGTGGAAAAGATGATTATAGAGACAAAAACACCACAGGAAACATTTGATGTGGGAAAAAAGATTGGAGAGAATGCAAAACCTGGACAGATCTATACACTGACAGGTGATCTGGGAGTAGGAAAAACCGTATTCACTCAAGGCGTCGCAGCAGGACTTGGAATCACAGAGCCTATCTGCAGTCCGACATTTACCATTATTCAGGAGTATGAGAGTGGACGTCTTCCGCTATACCATTTTGATGTATACCGTATCGGTGATATCGAGGAAATGGAAGAAATTGGATACGATGACTATTTCTTCGGACAGGGAATCTGCCTGATCGAATGGGCAAATCTGATTGAAGAGATACTCCCGGAAAATCTGATCAAGGTGACAATAGAGAAAGATCTGGATAAAGGATTTGACTACAGAAAGATTACTGTAACCGGTCTGGAAGAAATCTGATCAGAGGGCTGCAGGGATATTGTATGATAAGGACTGTCATAATGAAAGACAGTCAGGAGGTAGAAATGAAAATTTTAGCATTGGACAGCTCAGGAATTGTAGCATCTGTCGCAGTTGTAGAAGATGATACATTGCTGGCTGAATATACAGTAAATTATAAGAAAACACATTCTCAGACTTTGCTGCCTATGCTGGATGAGATTGTGAAGATGACAGAGCTTGAACTGGAATCTATAGATGCCATTGCAGTAGCAGCAGGTCCTGGATCTTTTACAGGGCTTCGTATCGGTTCAGCGACAGCTAAGGGGTTGGGACTTGCATTGAAGAAACCATTAGTGGCAGTGCCTACGGTGGATGCGCTTGCATATAATCTTTATGATGCGCAGGGACTGATCTGCCCGATTATGGATGCCAGAAGAAAACAAGTGTATACAGGAATTTACAGATTTGAAAATCACCAGCTTGTAACATTAAAAGAGCAGTGGGCAGCACCGATAGAGGAACTATTGGATGAACTGAACCAGAGAGGCGAAATGGTTACTTTCCTTGGAGACGGAGTGCCGGTATTTCGTGAACTAATCGCCGAGAAACTGCATGTTCCGTATTCCTTTGCACCGGCTCATGTAAACAAACAGAGAGCAGCAGCAGTAGCCGCATTAGGAAGCATTTATTATAAAGAAGGACGCACAGAAACTGCTATGGAGCATGTACCGGAATATCTTCGCGTATCTCAGGCAGAGAGGGAACGTGCAGAGCGGGAAAAAGCGCAGAAACAGGTAGGTGCAGAGGCATGATTCTGCGTGAAATGCTTGTAGATGACCTGGATCAGGTAATGGAAATAGAGCAGGACCTGTTTCATGTTCCATGGACAAAAGAAGGTTTTTTTACTTTTCTTACCAGAGATGATGCCATGTTTCTGGTAGTAGAAGAGAAAGAAAAAATACTGGGTTACTGCGGACTTCTTATGGTCTTGGATGAGGGAGATATTACAAATGTGGCAGTACGAAAAGACAGACAGAGAGAAGGCATTGGTGCGTTTCTGATGCAGAGTCTGATCCGTCTTGCCGCAGAGCGTGATGTCACAACTATTCATCTGGAAGTGCGTGTGGGAAACGAAACGGCGATTCGTCTTTATGAGAGAATGGGATTTACCAGGGATGGGATTCGTAAGGCATATTATAGTGACCCTGTAGAGGATGCGCTGCTTATGACCAGACATCCGCAATAGCGAATTATTGTAAAAATGATGATACCGATTTGTTTGATAACAATCAGGGATATCAAATCAGGGGAAAAGACTTTTACCCCCCCCTGGAGCGTGTTAAAAAAGGCTTTCTACAAGAGGTGCGCCACAAAGTGGGGTGTGCAGATTGCGGGAATAATTTTTCGAACACGTTCTAAGCAGTAAGATTAAATAAATAGAAATAGAGGAAATATATGTTAGATGTATGCTTAGTTGGAACCGGAGGAATGATGCCTCTGCCGCGAAGATGGCTGACTGCACTTATGACGAGATACAATGGGAGCAGTCTGCTCATTGACTGTGGTGAGGGCACTCAGGTAGCAATTAAAGAAAAAGGATGGAGCTTCAAGCCGATTGATGTGATCTGCTTTACTCATTATCATGGGGATCATATCAGTGGACTTCCGGGACTTCTCCTTACAATGGGAAATGCAGACCGAACAGAACCGCTTACACTGGTTGGCCCGAAAGGGCTGGAACGAGTGGTAAATGCATTGCGTGTAATTGCACCGGAGCTTCCGTTTGAAATCAAATTTGTAGAAATTACCCAGCCGGAACAGGTTATCGAATTGAATGGCTATCGAATCACGGCTTTCAAAGTGAATCATAATGTTCTCTGCTATGGATATACTCTTGAGATTCTTCGACAGGGAAAATTCTCAGCAGAGAGAGCAAAGGAACAGGAAATCCCGCTGAAATTCTGGAATCCTCTTCAGAAAGGGCAGACCATAGAGGCGGATGGTGTCATTTATACACCGGAGATGGTACTTGGACCTGCGCGAAAAGGAATTAAACTTACTTATACAACAGATACCAGACCAACAGAGTCTATCCTGCGCAATGCAAAGGAGTCAGATCTGTTTATCTGTGAGGGAATGTACGGGGAAGATGATAAAGCGGATAAAGCCCGCGGCTATAAGCATATGACTTTCCGCGAGGCAGCAGTCCTGGCTCGTGATGCAAAAGTACAGGAAATGTGGCTGACACATTACAGTCCTTCTCTTGTCAGACCGGACGAATTTATGGATAAAGTCCGCGAGATTTTTCCAAATGCGTTCCCGGGAAAAGATGGAAAGAGTGTAGAGTTGAATTTTGAAGAATGAGGAATAGAAAATGAAAGATACATTAATTCTCGCAATAGAGAGTTCCTGTGATGAGACAGCAGCTTCTGTTGTAAAAAATGGCAGAACCATTTTGTCAAATGTGATCTCTTCGCAGATTGCTCTTCATACTTTATACGGCGGAGTAGTTCCGGAAATTGCTTCCCGTAAACATATTGAAAAGATTAACCAGGTAATTGAGCAGGCTCTGTCAGATGCGGGGGTAACGCTGGACGACCTGGATGCGATTGGTGTCACCTACGGTCCGGGACTTGTAGGTGCGCTTTTGGTGGGCGTAGCGGAAGCCAAAGCTATCGCCTATGCAAAGAAACTTCCACTGGTAGGTGTTCATCATATTGAGGGACATGTATCTGCAAATTATATAGAACATCCGGACCTGGAACCACCATTTCTCTGTCTGATCGTATCTGGTGGACATACCCATCTTGTAATTGTTAAAGATTACGGTGAATTTGAAATACTGGGACGCACTCGTGATGATGCGGCAGGAGAAGCTTTTGATAAAGTGGCAAGAGCAATTGGTCTGGGATATCCGGGCGGGCCAAAAGTTGATAAACTTTCAAAAGAGGGGAATCCGAACGCAATAGAATTTCCTAAGGCTAAAATTGGAGACTGTCCATATGATTTCAGCTTCAGTGGAGTAAAATCAGCGGTACTAAATTATATCAACCATGCCCAGATGACAGGAGAAGAAGTGAACAGGGCAGACCTGGCAGCATCTTTCCAGAAGGCAGTAGTTGATGTATTGGTAGAGCATACTATGCTCGCGGCAAAAGATTATGGAATGACTAAGATCGCAATCGCGGGTGGAGTGGCTTCAAACGGAACTTTAAGAGCAGCGATGGAAGAGGCATGTAAAAAGAATAAATACAGCTTTTACCGTCCGTCACCGATTTTCTGTACGGATAATGCAGCAATGATCGGAGTAGCTGCTTATTATGAATATATAAAAGGAACACGTCATGGATGGGATCTGAATGCAGTTCCGAATCTTAAATTAGGAGAACGTTAAAAATGGCAGGAAAAAATACAGCCATTGTTCTGGCAGCAGGACAGGGAAAAAGAATGCACAGTAAAATACAAAAGCAGTTTCTGGAAATACAGGGCTATCCGGTCCTGTATTATTCCCTGCGCTGTTTTCAGGAAAGTCCACTGATTCAGGACATTATTCTCGTGACAGGAGAGGACGCTCTTTCTTACTGCAAAGAGGAAATAGTAAAAAAATATGGTTTTACAAAGGTTTCAAATGTAATTGCAGGCGGAAAAGAACGCTATGATTCTGTCTATGCGGGATTGTGTGCATGCAAAGATTGTCGATATGTATTGATTCATGATGGAGCAAGGCCGTTTATCACAGAAGAAATTATCGAACGCGGATTAGAGAAGGTGAAAGAAACCGGAGCATGCGTAGTGGGAATGCCGTCCAAAGATACGATAAAGCTGTCAGATGCAGAAGGATATGTAAAAGAAACACCAGACAGAAAATGCGTGTGGACGATTCAGACACCACAGATATTTTCTTATGCGCTTATCCGAGAGGCGCATGACAGTATCCGTAAGAAGGATATGAGTAAGATCACAGATGATGCAATGGTAATAGAACAGGAAACAGGAGTGAAGGTTGCGCTTGCGGAAGGATCTTACCAGAATATTAAGATCACAACGCCGGAGGATCTCTATATTGCAGAAGCATTCTTGCGTTAGGCTAGTACAGCGAATATTAAGTAACTGCTATATTGACTTGTCTGATTTTTCATCTGCGGCGTTGTCGTCAATCGCCGTAGCCACCGCTACGCCTCATTCCTCCGCCTTGTAGCTGAAGAAATCATCCTGCCGGACTGTTTTGGTTGTATTATTTTCTGGAATTACTATAGAAAAAACAGCGGATTTATGCGGGATTTCAGGGTTTGTTAAAGTTTGAGAAAGAAAAAATGAAAAAAATGTAAAAAAGTTGTTGACAGGTGAATACTTTGGTGCTAGAAT
>NZ_JBWLUT010000196.1:0-3504 GCF_056504575.1 Blautia sp. CGZ-1-C1 | reverse complement strand
GGGAGCCTCAGTCAATTAAGTCTGGGGCTCTTCTCATATGCACATAAAAAGGTCCAGACCGAATAGATAAGAATCTCTATCCAGCCTGGATCTTTTATTTCAACATATTTATTATTTATATCGTTGCCAAATAACTTTTACCAATATTCCTCCACATAACCGGCCGCATCTTCTTCTGATAATGAAAATACCTTCATTAAGTTTTTTACGGTAACATCTTTACTGGCGTTAAAACTTTTACAGGTACTGATTGTTGCCTGGATGCCTTCTAACCGTCCTTCGCGTCTTCCCTCAAGTCTTCCCTCATTCATTAATTCTTCCAATGCAGTACACATGTTAACCTGACCTCCCTTCCGTTCTGATTCTAAAGCATGGTCTATCAGTTTCTGCGACTGGGTGATCGCACCGATCACGATTCCCAGTTCGGATGTGATGTTTCTGTTTTTATATACCGTATTGATTCTTTGATAATCGCGTTCATAAATGGAACGGCTAATATCAAACACAGCATCAACTTCCGGATCTTGAAAATCACAGGTCTCACTTGCTCTCAGCTGAAGCAGGTTCATTTTATAATCCGACACCATTGGACGGACTCTTTCAGGAATCTCAAGCATATCTGCCAGACATAGCGGTCCATCCCATGGATCTTCTCCATAATAAACACAGAGACTGATCACTGGATGCAGCCGGTCTGTTTTCCTCATATTCGAGAGGAACTCATCTGAAGATTTAAAATGTCCATCCTTCTTGTTTTTAGCAGCGATCTCGTTATATTCTTTCAGATAAGAAAAAGCATCTCCTACCATATGCCGCAACGGCATCGCATAATGAATCTTTGCCTGGTTCTCCAGTCCCCAGAGGACAAAATCAATGCCATAGGCAGTTTTCTTTACAACATCCAATATTTTCTGGATAGTTTCTGCATGACCATTAAATTTAATCAGTGAAGAAACATCGGTGTCAACTTCTGTAAGGTCATTCGGCTTCAGCACTTGTTCCCCATCGAATAATGCCGCATTGAACAAGTCTGCAAAATGATGATTGTTTCTCCAGAAGTTCTTTAGTATGGTATCTGGCTTTATTTTATTTTGTTCCAGCGTTCGACACCTCCTGTTGTTTTGTTACTACCACTATATCACATATAGTGCTTTATTTCTATAAGAGAATTTGTCGAAAGGTGTCATTTGATTAATATATTCAAGGGTCCTTGCTTCAGCAAATATTTCAAAATTAAAAAGGGAAAAAGTCATTATAACTGCCCAAGAAGACCAAGGCAATCCAGTGACAAAGGAGCGAAGCTGGTTAATGACAAACTAAAAAATCTGCAACAGGGACAGTCTGATTTTATATTTCTTTTATAGATCTTTTGGAATTGCTTCATTCTTTTTATTTATCCTTCAGAGTGTCAGCCCCCCCCCAATGCTCCGTGCAAATAAGCTGGAGCGAAAATACAGCATCGGGACCATTCTGGCCTCTCTGTCTAAAGCCGAATGTAGTCTGATCCAGCAAAACTACTATCTGTTTGATTATTATGATGAGGTTCTAAAAGATATTGGAAAGAACATGGATATCGATTTCGAAAAACGTATCCGGACTCTGGGAGAAATAAAAAAATTTTGGCAAAGACCAAAAAAGCAGAAAAAACACCATGAAAATCTGACAAACCAGAAAACCCGCCAAGCCCTGTAGTTATTGGGTTTGACGGGTGTTTTTTGTCAATTTACCTGCAACAGTCAGGTTATACCAAGCTGTCCCTATATAATAGTAATTGTAATATCATCACTATATATAGATAAAACGCCACTATCATATCTTTTTTTATGATAAGTTGAACTATAATATCCGAATAATCCCTTTTCTTTATAATCAAAATTTGCATCTTCCCATATGATATCTACTTTAAGATAGCTATCATAGTCTCCTGCAATTACTGTAATCTCATCATTAAAAATAGCCTGTCCATTTTTTTAACAATAACTCTTTTATTAGTATTTTCAGAGTTATCTCTTCTGTACATACTAATTGCATTGGCACTTTTTGCACTTTCTTGAAATGATAATTTCTCACTCATAGTTTTTCTCCTGTAAACTTAAATACTTTTACAATTATCAATTAAATTTCATTTTGAAAAACTCCAGCCATTTCTGGCTGGAGCTTTTCTTTTTAGGAATCTGTATTTAATTACCCAAAGGGATTATTTGACAGTTACTTTTTTAGCATTTGACCACTGGCTAAATACTTTCTTGCCATCTTCAGAAGTTCTGTTGAATGCGTGGAGACCTGCATAGTAGGTTCCTTTCTTCACATTCTTGAATGTTGCTGTTACAACATTGCCTTTGATGTTCTTCTTAACCAGTTTGCCGTATTCTACCGGACGGTATTCTCCGTTTACTTTCTTAGCAGCGGATCCGAGAACTACATCATATCCGTCTGCATTATCTGCTTTTGTATAAGTTACAGTTACAGTAGAACCACTTGCTTTTACGCTTGTGATTACTGGCTGTGCAGGTGTGATTGCAGATACAACGAATGGGAATGCGTTGGACCAGTCACCAAATACCTTCTTACCGTCAGCACCGCGTTTCCAAGCGTGGCAGTATGCATAATAGGTTCCCTGCTGAACATATGTGAAGTCTGTTGTAGTCTTAACCTGGTTCTTGTTAACAGAAGCATAATTCTTGTTGTTGATGCAGTCACGGTCTTTAGAGATTACATAGTCATAACCTGTAGCGCCTTCTGCTTCACCGGAAAGGATTACAGTTGCTTTATTGCCAACAACTTTTACACTGCTGATCATTGGAGCATCCGGTTTTTCATCTTCTGCTTTGCCATCAGCCTTTACTGTCTTAGAACCTGTATAGTTCTTAGATTTGCTTTCAGCGGTTACAGTATATGTACCATCATTGTTGTTTTTAGCTGTGTACTCTGTAGCCGGAACTGGAAGATATCCATTAAGAACTGTTACAATACCATCTTTAACAGTTACTGTACAATCGTTAAGATTCTTCTTATTAACACCCCAATATAAACCATTAGATGCACTGGAAACTACTTTAGAGTCTTCATATCCATTGATACCAACAATTTCAACACCGTAAATATTTCCTACTGTAACATCTGTTGGAGTAACTTCTTTACCATCTTTAGTTAATTTAATGGTATAATCTTTACCTTCTACTAAAGTGCTTCCTCCAATCTGAATCAGTACTTCAGGTTTTACTGGAAGTCCACCGGCATATGTTGCATTCTTCAGGCTAACATTCTTATCAACAAATTCTACACTCTTGATTCGAACAAGCGCTTTTGCAACAACACCCTTGATAACGGTTCCATCTGCAGTCACAATGTCATTTGAGCCATCACCGGAGAAACCAACACCGTCTTTAGCAACAGCGTATACATATCCATAATTAATGCCTTTTTCAGAAGACTTTTTACCGGAAATATTGTCTACATATTTAATCTCGAAGTCAGATACTTTTGCAGTTGTCTTCTTTGTAT
>NZ_JBWLUT010000195.1:0-9191 GCF_056504575.1 Blautia sp. CGZ-1-C1 | reverse complement strand
TGAGCGATGTTAGCGAATGGTCCGCCATGTACGATTGCAGGAACGTGTTCCAGAGTCTGTACAAGGTTTGGTTTCAGGGCATCTTTTAACAGAGCTGTCATAGCACCTTCTGCGTGAAGGTCACCGGCTGTTACCGGCTTCTGCTCGGAAACTTTACCATATGTATAACCAATGATAATCTTGGATAATCTTTCTTTCAGGTCTTTGATGTCACTTGCAAGACAGAGAACTGCCATAATCTCAGATGCAACTGTGATGTCGTATCCGTCTTCACGAGGCATACCGTTTGTTCTTCCGCCAAGGCCGTCGATTACATTACGAAGCTGACGGTCGTTCATATCAACACATCTTCTCCATGTGATCTTACGTGGGTCAATGTTTAATGCGTTACCCTGGAAAATATGGTTATCGATCATAGCTGCAAGTAAGTTGTTAGCTGCGCCGATCGCATGGAAGTCACCTGTGAAGTGAAGGTTGATATCTTCCATAGGAACAACCTGTGCATATCCGCCACCGGCTGCACCACCTTTAACACCGAATACCGGTCCTAAGGATGGCTCACGAAGAGCTACCATAACGCTCTTGCCAAGTCTCTGCATACCATCTGCAAGGCCTACAGTGGTAGTTGTTTTACCCTCTCCGGCAGGAGTTGGATTGATAGCTGTAACAAGGATTAATTTTCCGTCTTTCTTGTCACTTTCTTTCAGAAGATTGTAGTCAATTTTTGCTTTGTACTTTCCGTACTGCTCCAGATATTTGTCATCAATACCTGCTTTTTCTGCAATCTGGGTAATTGGAAGCATTTCGCATTCCTGTGCAATTTCAATGTCTGATTTGAATCCCATTTCAAATTACCTCCTTTTTACTCCGCATTTAAGTCGGTTTTTCGTAACTGTTTAGCAGTATGCTATCCAGCAAGGTGCTGAATAGTTACGGTTTTTATCTAAAACAGGTGCCGCCTGTCTTATTCAAGATTTATGCCTGAACGCATTTCAGAAATGCCTTCAGTGAACCGATAATCACATCTCCCATAACAGCCATATCCTCTGCCTGAAAAGAAACAGGGAAGTTGTCAGAAGAGAATCTGTGAAGACGGTGGAAATTCATCATCGCCTTCCCAGAGGATCATCTGCACTTTGTATTCCGGGAAAATCTCCACTTCATAAGCAATATCACCATGCTTTACAGCAACTGCCTTGATATGCTCCATAATTGCTTTGAAATCTCCCAGACGATTTCCATAGGAAAATGCCAGACGTTTGATGCATCTGCCGTCAAACTGCCTTAAATATACCTCGCCCCATGGCATCTCACGATATGTTTTAAATTTTCCGGAACTTTCAGATTTCACTCCATTTAAGAGAAAACGAATGGTCAGGATTCTGGCATAAATCATATCTTCCAGCGGATAAAAGCCTCTATCATCCGGCGTATGTGTTACTGTAAAATCCGGCCATGTAATCTGATACTGTGTTCCAAGAAAAGTTAATGTCAGTGTTTTTGTTTCTTCATCGTAAGGAATGGACAGCCTTGAAGCTATTTCTTTGGGATCTGCCGCTGCAAACTCCTGTGTATAATGCTCCCATGGCATTCTTTCCTTGCTGTCTTTTTCATAATTTAAATCATTTAAGCTAAAAGCCATTCTAAGTCTCCACAGACAGGACAGACAAAATATACTTGCCTGCCCTGTTACTTTTTATTCATTCAGGTGCGGCAATCGTTACGGTTCACTCCCGGTAACCTGCCGTATGCCGTATAAATATCAGCGGTTCTGAACCTCTTCCATTACTGTCGGGAACATACTGGTATCTGTATGAGGAATGAAACATGCTCCTACAAATTCATCCATATAGATCGGAACTGTGGAAAGTTCCATATATGTCATGTTAGAAGCCAGTTCGTATGTCTTCTTCTCCGCCGGCGTTGACAGAAGCATAAGATATGCACCTGTCAGGGAAGAGTTACCGATATAGTGGAATTTTTCGATTGGAATATCCGGGAACATACCGATGTTGACTGCATTCTGCATATTGATACCACTTCCGATACCACCTGCAACATAGACTTCATCAATCATGCTCACATCAAAGTCCAGAGAAGTCAGCATGGTACGGATAGCTGAGAAGATCGCGCCTTTTGCACGGATAAAGTTATCAATATCAACTTCTGTGATCTCGACATCTTTTACTGATCCTGCCTCTTCTTCAAAAGCAAGGATATAGCTTCCCATTCCATATTTATCATGTTTGATTCTCTTACCTTCGCGGATAAATTTACCTTTCGGGTTAATGATTCCGCAGATATAAAGTTCACTGATTACGTCGATGATACCGGAACCACACAAACCTACAGGTTTGGTTCCCTGATCACCTACGATCTTATAGGTCGGCTCCATCGTCTCTTTATCAATGGTACATGCTTCAATCGCGCCATCTGTTGCACGCATACCACAGCTGATATCACCACCCTCAAAGGCAGGGCCTGCAGAACATGCGCAGCTCATCATAAAGTCTGAGTTACCAAATACAAGCTCTCCGTTTGTACCAAGGTCGATAAACAGTGAGAACTCTGGTCTGTTCCAGATCTGGCTGACCATTGTACCGGCTGTGATATCACCGCCTACATAGCTTCCGATATTTGGTGCCATAATAATATGGGCATCTTTATTAATCTCAATTCCCACATCGGAAGCAAAAAGGGAATTGGTCTTAAAGAATGCAGGGATATACGGTTCTGTACGTAATGGATCAGAATTGATTCCTGCAAACAGATGATTCATAGTTGTGTTGGATGCTACACACATCCTGTATATACGGTTTGCCGGGAAATTTGCACTTCTGCACATCTCATGGATCATAGGATTGATTGTTTCCTTGATGACAGCATCCTGCAGTTTCTTCTGTCCACCAGGCTTCTGTGATTCCACGATTCGGTTAATTACATCCGCACCGAAACGAATCTGTCCGTTTCCGGCGGAACTCTTTGCAAGAATATCACCATTCTCCATATTAATCAGTACAGCTGAAACGGTTGTTGTACCGATATCTACTGCAAGACCACCGATCACTACATCTTCATCTTTACCGAAAATATCATATACAAACATATCATCAGATGTAGCACGAATCACACACTTCACTGCAAAATTATTCTCTCGCAGTACATCCGGAAGTTTCTTTAAAACTGCATAAGGAATCCGGACTCTGCTGATATTTAAATATTTGCGCAGGGCACGTGTCAGTCTCTCATTATCCGGCATTGTATCGTCTAAAGATGGCGGAGTCATGACAACATCCACTACCTCAAGACTGTTTTTCAGTTCTATGCCAGCAAGTTCCACATCTCGTTTGGCATTTTCAAAAATGGCTATTTCCTCTTTAGAGCTTAAATCAGCTACTTTCATTCTGCTCTTATAGGCAGATGCAATATCAGGTACCAGCACATTTACATCTGCACTGATCGTGCTGCAGCATGCAAGGCGCCATCCTTCCTGATATTCCTCATCAGAAATGTGTAATGTCTTTTTGCTCTCCAGTTCTCCGCTTTTTAACTGGACACGGCATTTTCCGCAGGCTCCGTTTCCGGAACATGGTGCATCGATCGCCACATTGGCTCCACGTGCAACCTCGAGTAAATTATCCCCCGCATTGGCATAAGCTTCTACCACACTGCCATCTTCGAATGAAAATGTTACCTTAAACATTCGGCAACCACCTTTCTCATAGTCGTTAATAGCCTGTAATAAAACGAGGGCTGAAGACCGAAGCCTTCAGCCCCCATAATTATGTATTCAATTTATTCAAATACGCTTTATCAGAAATACTGATTAGATTTCCAGATAGGAATCTGCATACAGTGTATTGCCTTTGAATACATCACAGGATTTAATAGTTTCCATCAGACGAAGGTCGTTAGGGTTAACGATCGCAGATGTAAGACCATTCATCATAGCCATTGCTACAAGAGCAGAGTCCATGATCGGACGGATATGTTTCGGCATACCGTTACTGTTATTGGAAAGACCACCTGTGGAGTTCAGTCCCATATCAGAGAACATTTTGATTGCTTCAAGAACTTCCATCTGTTTGTCCTGCATTCCTTTTACAACCAGGAATAACGGGTCAAACCAGAGATCTTCAGCTTCCATACCAAGAGACATACCTCTTTCAAGCATGTTCTGGCAGTGCATCATACGTTCATCATTGTCTGCTGCTACCATACCGGAAGAGCAAAGTGCGATACAGATGGCATCGTTTGCTGCTGCAAGATCGATGTTTGTGATTCTGTCACCAGCATCAGCGGAGTTAACGATCGGTTTTCCTTTTGCTCTGTTGTATACAGAAATACCAGCTTCAATAGCTTTCTTATTTGTTGTATCCAGTGCAAGCGGAACATTGTCGAATTCTGACTGAAGGAGCTGTACAGCCCATTTCATCAGGTCTTCTCCGTCGTTCTCAGCAGGTCCGATATTTACATCAAGGTAAGTTGCGCCAGCATCAAGCTGCTGTTTTGCTCTTTTGATGATCGGCTCTGGATCTCTTTCTGTAAATGCTTTGTTTACTGCAGGTGCAGTAGTGGAAAGTCTTTCTCCGATTGTTACAAATTTTGCCATAACCGTGTTCTCCTTTTTATTTATTTACACAGGATAAAACCTGTATGCTTCTCATTAAACGCCAGACCGGACAGATGCCCGGCCCGGCATGTTAATCCCATCAGATCTGACCGTCTGCCTGCATATCCTTTAAGAATTTAACAAGCTGTACAGCTTCTCTTGGTCCAACGATGATTTCCCATCCAGGAAGTTTTGCTTCAAGGTCACCCTTAAGAACTGCTACCTTACCTGGGATAATAAGCTTTCTGGATTTCACCTTAGGCTCAACATTTTCTTTGATGTAAGCGGAAATGCTGTTGCCGGAGAATTTACCAGCTGCCCAGGATGTCAGTACGGAAAGTCCGCCTGCATCATTGATAACCAGGTTAAGCGGAACACCGGAACGCTCCAGCTCGCCGGATACTACGAAATATGTAAGAGCAAAGTCTACAGTAGTAACTACTACCGCATTCTCATCAGCACCATTTAATGGATAGATACCTGGCTCAACTTTCATTGGTTTCTGCGGGTCAGTGAAAACGTTCTGACGCAGACCATATAATGGAAGAGCTTCTGCATATGTCATCTGCTCCATAACGATGATGGAACCATATTTCATTGTAAACATAGATGCTAAAGCTGCCTGTAAGTGAAGGTCACCTTTTGCGATCTTAACAAGGTTTACGATAGATGGATAACCAAATGTTCTGTCCTGATCTTTCAGAGCTGCACGACGAACCTGTACAGTGTTTGCAAAGGTTTCTTTGATGTCAGCGCCTGTTGTATCAAGAACAAGGTTCTTGTTTCCAAGTTTTTCAAGAGCTGCTGTTGTATCATATAATTCATTTAAGTCTTTACCGGATACACCGAGAACAACACCTGCTTCTGTAGCAACTGCGTTCATTGCTTCATAGTTGGAAGCATCTGCACCGTTTAAGACCGGTTTGCTGTCTTTGCATACTGCAAGAGCGGCTTTAGCAATTTCAGGATCTTTGCATTCAAGAACTAAAGTTCTTCCAAGACCTGCTGCTTTTTCTACAAGTGCTGTATATTTAGCTGCATCTGCACCTTCGCCACAGTTTACATATACAAGTTCAGCATACATTCTTTCACCGATACGGTCATAATCTACCTTCGGAATCTCTGCAAGTTTTGCCTCTACTGTAGCATCATCCATGCATGTGCACAGAGCTACTGCATATCTTGGCTTGCTTACAAATGTTTTTTCGTGTCTGAATAATACTGTTTCTCCACCCAGACTATGTTCTTCTGCACCAGTACCAATTTTGATTGTCTTCATTGGCGGAGCAGTTGCCTCGGAAAGAGATGCTAAAGCTTCATCAGACATATGCGGACATTGTTCGATTTTCATAGCGCCCTGAGCAACCTTCATAGAGAAAGCCATACATGTTGGGCATCCGCATTCCTTACAGTTTTTCTTTGGTGTTAATTTAAAGATCTGAATACCATTCAGTGCCATTTTATTTGTTCCTCCTATTCAATTACGCAAGTGCTTTGATCATTCTGGAAATAGCTGCAACAGCTTCCGGATGTCTTAAGATGACTGCATCAGATCCGGCTGCAAGGTCAGCAGCAGCTGTCATAACTTCCATATCGATTCCACGCTCTTCTTCCGGTCCCCATTCAGGCATATCAGCTTCAGAAGCTGTAGCTTCTTTTACGCCCCATGTCTCAGCGGATACCGGTGTAATGATAGGCATCTGCAGCATGTTATCATTCTGAGATAAAGCTGCACCTTTGATACGGTCCATTGTAGATACAACGTACTCATATCCATATCCGGCAGCAGCACTACCGATATTCATAACGATCTTCTGTGCGTTAACGCCTAACTGAGTAGTTACAACGTTAAGCTGTTTAGCAAGGTTGATATCTACGGCAGATTCTGCACCTACGATCTGATCGTAAGCAAGTCCTGCTGCAGCACCGATTGCTTTGTAGTTTTCTTCTTTTTCAGAAAGGATCAATACATTTCTTCCCTGAAGAGCTTCTGCTACCTTCGGAAGAAGTTCGGCGTCTTTCTCTACGTTCTTGCATCCTTCTACTACTAATGGTGCATCAATTGCATCAGCAACTTCTTTTACAACTGCGATAAGTTCATCAACAGATTTGTTTACACCGTTTGGATCTCCACCTTCAAGGATAAGAGCTACAAAGTCAGCACCTTCCATAGCTGCTGCTTTTTTAGCCATTTCTCCGATTGTGGAAGCTCCGTCATAGTATGCTTTGATACCTTCGGATACAATATTCTCAAGACCCATATCAGAGATTTCCACACCAATCTTAGGTGTGTTTTCTGATGGTGCATCAAAAGAATAGAATGGATAAGTAGAGTCTCCGCCGATTGTTACAGTCTTATCTCCGCTGCCAATGGTGACTGTATTAATCTTTGCATTGAATTTCTGAAGTTTCTGATTAAACGGCATTTTTTTGGCCTCCTTAAAAAAATTACTGTGTGTATGTATCTTTTCGCAGACTTACACACTATGTCATGTGTAGTATACAACATTATCCTGCCCGTTGACAAGTACACTCTGCCATATTTTGTTAAAAAAACAACAATTTCACCGCTTTCATTTATTTTCCATAACAAAGTGAAAAATCCGGCAAATTGCCATATCTGAACTTTACTGATTCTTCATACACTCCGCATATATTTTATCAGCAAATCATTACGCATCCACATTTCGTCCTTACGAAACAGAATGATTGTACTTTCACACGATCACGTTTTGTATGTCCTTGAAATATAATATACTATGGTTTTTATCTATACGCTTTTGGGCGTTTAAACCCGGAGGCTTATTGAAAGCCTCCGCATGACTCCATAATACCTCCGGGGAAACCACCATGCTTTACATCATCGGCTCAAGAGCTAATGCCGGATGGCCTTTTTCTGTAAGGAAGCCAACCAGTGTTTCCGGATCAGTAGCAATTGTTTCATCACCGATCATATCTGTAAAGTTGTCAATTCCGTAGAGTTCTTTTGCTGTGTTGTTCAGACGTTCAGCAACAAACTCTTTTAATTCTTTTGGCATCCATACGATACGTTCGATACCGCCTTCTGCCTTCATGAATTTCTTGGAGCTGATGAAATGTTTACCATGTCCCATGAAACCAGGTGTCTGAACACCACCACCTGTCATGGATGCCATTTCTGAGAATGTCATTCCAAGAGGTGTCATGCCTGCATACTCACGGTTAGCAATAACAACACCATTGGAGAATGGCTCGATACCACAGATACACTCGAAGCATCCGCATGATGTCATAGGATCCTGCATGATAGAGTACAGTGTAACGTGCTCTAATGCACCCTGGGAGAATTTCTTAACAGCTTCATCTACGTCTTCATAAGAACCAAGGTTCTCATCAATAGGTCTTTCTTTTGTAATTACCTGGCAAGGTCCGTTTGGATCCAGCTCGTTGGTAGCTTTTGCATCCAGCCATGAAACGGCACCGCAAAGTCCAAGTCTCTCAGGTGTAACAACACATACGTGAGACGGGGAGAATGCCTGGCAGAGGATACAGCTGTAATATACATCTACAGATTCGTCTGTCAGAGTATTCAGACGGTCATCACGTTTCTCGAAGATCGGGATAGCAACTTCATGACGGATTCTTGTACACTCAGCAGGATCTGTATAAATAGTAACTTCACATTTATCAACAACTGCGTCAAATTCATTTTTAACCTGTGTATAGAGAACTTCACCGATATGTTTGATCTTGAAGCCTGCAGCAAATGCATCTTTGCTGATACGGATTCTCTGCATATCTCTCTGTCCTGTATGGTATACACCTTCGATACAGTTGATGTAGTTATGGAACTTACGCTCGATAACCGGTTCAAAGTCAGGCTGCATGTTTTTACCTGCAACTTTAACAACATATGCAATGCTGTTCTTGCTGCCAAGTTCCATGTCGTCTACTTCCGGACCAACAACTGTGATCTTGTGGTCTTCTACTTCACTTGGTTCACATGTATGTACAAGCTCTGCACAGTCTACACGGGAACCATCAAATTCAACCTGCATATCTTTACGACGGATAATCTCACCTTCGAATGCAGATGCGAAAGCAACAGGGATATCAATGTTTGTAATTTTGATCTTGATGTCACGGGCTTCCAGAGAAGTTGCATTCCATTTGGAGATGTCTTTCTGGCAGATAAGGCTCTTCGGTACTCTGAGCAACATCTTCCTGGTTTGTGATAACCGGGAATCCAAGAGCGATAGCGCCTGCACCACAAGCTACGATCACATCATTTAATGGTGCAAATGCATTAACAAATGCAGGTACACGTTTCATCGTGTAATCCATCAGAGTTGCAGCATCACCTGGTTTCACGTTACCGAAGATAAGAGCTGCACGAAGTGCAACAGATACTACGATGCATAACTGGCTGTACTACGTCTTTTCCAAGCGGGATAACACGTACATTAGCACCTGTCTTGTATCCAACTTCCTCTGAACTGGTCAATAACGTCACCAACCAGAGTGATCAGAATACCCTGAGACTTGATAGGATTTAACAAGGTCTGCTGTCTTCCTGAGCGGAAGGAGCTTTTCCAAGGAT
>NZ_JBWLUT010000194.1:0-17471 GCF_056504575.1 Blautia sp. CGZ-1-C1 | reverse complement strand
TTATAATAATCAATTGTTTCAATATAGCTTTATGGGATATTTTAAATAACATTTTCTTAATTATGATATTAGGTGGTATGTTAGTTTCGATTTACATTATCGGGAAAAAATACGAATAATTAAATTTTCGATTACCGTTATGGATAGTACTAATTTACAACATTCTTCACGGGAAATATGGCATGCAGCAGAAGAGATTGTGTTAAAAGAATTAGTGTATATTTAAAGTGTGGAAAGCTCCTTCGGGAGCTTTTTGCTGATTATAAAGAAAGTATATAGAAAATACATTAATCATGTGGTATGATTTGAACTGAAGTTACAGAATTACGTTAATCGTGCCATATGGTTTGATTATAAAAGCAAAGATAAAAACGCAACGTACATCTTTGATGTGCCAGAGCCGGTAGGTAGCCCGGCCGTCCTATATAAATAGGGTAAGTAACCTGCCCCTCCGGGTTGTCCATTCTTTGTTCAATCAATTTTAGGAGGGATTCTTATGGACAAAGTAAATGGAAAGCTGACAGTATTTTTTGAAGAGCCGTTTTGGGTGGGAATCTTTGAACGCATCGAAAATGGTAAACTATCTGTGGCAAAGGTAACATTTGGTGCAGAGCCGAAAGATTGTGAAGTGCAGGAATATATTCAAAAGTGGTACTTCAGTTTGAAATTCAGTCCGGTTGTTGAAACAGTTGTAAAGGATATCAAAAGAAATCCGAAACGGATGCAGCGAGAAGCAAAAAAGCAGACGCTGGAAATAGGTATTGGTACAAAATCGCAACAGGCGCTGAAACTACAACAGGAACAGAACAAGCAGGAACGCAAAGAGAAAGACCGCAAGAAAAAAGAGGCGGAAGAACGGCGAATGTTTGAACTGAAACAACGAAAGAAAAGAGAAAAGCATAAGGGACATTAAAGTCCCTTGGGCTTTTACTCAAATCGGGATAATTGTTGAATGAGATTTTTGAGATTACCGAGGGAACAGTATGAAAAAATGCAAATACTGTGGCAAAGAGCTAAATGACTATTCTGAATTTTGTAACAGTGAATGTGAAAATTGTTATGAAAAGATGGTGTATAAAGACAGCCATAAAATTAAGTATTTTACCTTAGTATTATTGGGGGGCTTTTGGGTTATGTTTTATGGCATTATTTCTAACAATAACGTTTTCATAATAGGAATTGGAATTACGACAATGGGCATAGATATCGTTTTACTACCATTTGCTACTCCTGAAACAAATGCTCTTTTAGGATACCGGAAGTCAAAACTTCTAGGAAGAATGTTGGGTATATTACTTATAGCAGTTGGAATATGGGTGGGATTTATTTGATGATAAAGTCCATTTACAGAAATTGATGTTTGGGGTGATGAAAATGTACTTCACAGATGAGAAAGATTACATTATGCGAATGATAAAAGAAATGGTAAGGGTATTATTTTCTTTAGTATTTGGGAAAAAATATGTTTCTGTTGAGCTTGAAAAAGAAAATAAATATGAAGTATCAGGAAAAAAACTGAAAAGTTTTTTGGATATGATTGATTTAGGACAAATTAATGAAGCAGAAAACATACTTTTAGATAACATTGATTATACAAATAAAGAGGAGGTAATGGCAGCTGCTCTTTTTTACCAATACCTTAGTGAGAAGGATAATGAATTCTTGGAGAACAATAATTATACAAAAGAAGAAGTACTTTCAGGATTTAAACAATTACTTATACAGTCTGGATATAAGGAGTTGTTTTATTTGATCAAAGATGATAATGAATGGTAATATAATTTTAGTCAACTTTTAGACAACTTACAGAGCGGAATATAAAATTGGCGTATGGAAGTTTTGATTTCCATACGCCTTTTTGAAAGGAGTTTATTTTTGAACAAGAGATTTGTAAGAGTATATTATCTACTCGAAGATGATTACAATTCCATATCATAGGACTTTTTCTTAGCCCAAGCAGGCTGATTTCGCCGCATCTCCTGTTTCCTCTGACATTCAAGTTCCCAGGCACGATGGGAGAAGACATCAGGATCTTCAACATTCAGATAATCCACTTCATTGGCGGCAATATCACGGCGGTGATAGTCATAATATTTACCAAAAGTTCCTTTAAGCTGTTCAATCAGCTTATCCCGGAAAGCAGGACGTATCTGGATTCTGGTATCCAGTAATTCTGTATATTGTTCTGGATCAGGACGAAATTTTTCTTCCCGGAAAGCGGAAGCATCTTTTTTTAGCTGCTTTTTGAGCGAAGTGTCCTGAGAATCCAAGATATCCAGATTTTTATTCATCTGGTTATATTTCTTGGATAGATTCGTCATATCTTTATCAGTAGAGCATTGTGCCTGGAAGATTAGCTGTTCTTTCTGTGATTTCAGTTCTTCGATTTCTTCTGTAACAGTGGTAAGCTGTTGATTCAATTTTATATGCTGGATGGGATTCAAAATACTGGTTTTATCCTTTTGCACATTCAGTTCTTTCCGTTCCGTAACTTTCGCTTTGAGTTTCTTTTTGACGGTGTTGTATTTATTCAGTATTGGAATAAAATGATTCATCCAGTCATGTATCACTTCTTTTTGCATTTCATTGTGAAGTAAATGATATTGTGTAAAAATCATATGATTGCGGATCGCTTCCAATGTTTCTGCAATTATCGGAATAGATTTTTCTACAGCTTCAGCCAATTTTGCTACCTGAGCTTTTAATTCCCGGAGCATTTTGTTATCTGCACGAATCTGACGGTTGATTTCACAACGGTCTGATATTATGCCATTCTTTTCCATATTCTGGGCAATGTAGCCTTCATGGATGGTTGGCTGCTCGGTGATTCCCTGATCTGCAAAGCTGCGGTGATCAATGGCAGCATTTATCTGATTACGTGCAAGCATTTTATTTACGGCATCTGCCCAGTTTGCCCGCCAGATGCAGAGTTGTTCATCACTGTTCCATTGTTCGGAAATAGGATTCTGTCTGCCATATCGGCTGCTCTTGGGGTGCTTATCAATCCGTTCATATCCTTTTTCCTGTGCGGAAGATGGAGTCAGATATTCTTTCTTTTTCCCAACTTTATAGCGATATTGCTTTTCCCATCCCTGTTTTTGAGCAGTTTTAAATTCAAAAGCAGTAAATCCTTTTTCTTCCCCATCTTTGATACAGAGATATTCTTTTTCGGTTTTATACTGCCATGTTCCATTTTCACTTAGTGGTCGGACAGTAAGAAGAATGTGTGCATGGGGATTGTGACCATCTGTATCGTGAATGGCAAAATCAGCACACATCCCCATATCTACAAAATTCTTTTTAATAAAATCCTGAAGAAGAGAAATATTGCTGTCTTTATCCAACTCAACAGGGAGTGCGACAACAAATTCTCTTGCCAGTCGGCTGTCTTTGGTCTTTTCGGTTTCTTCCACAGCGTTCCAGAGTTGTTCCCGGTCAATCCATTTGGATGGAGCAATTGGAGGAAGCATCACTTCCTGATAGATTAGCCCATGCTTTCTGGTATAGTCATGCTGGATACCATCATAATCATTGTACATCCGGCTACAGCTCATATAAGCAGAAGCAGCAACAGCAGACCGACCGGAACCACGGCTGACGACTTTGGCTTGCATATGATAAATTGCCATATCTGGCACCTCCTTTCTTTCGATGTTGCCTGCAACAGCGGATAAAGCCCTCGGCAGAGCGCACGAGCCCCGAAGGGGATACCACTGCCTGATTTATCAGGTGGTGAGTAAGTGCGCCCTTCGGGAGTAGAACTTGTGCGTTTACATTCCCCGTAGCCGGATCATCAGCTCCCGTTTCAGGGAATCTAAATCCATTTCTTTAATATGGGGAACAATACTTTCCAGAATTGCTCCTTCCTGGACTAATCGGTGTGTTCTTGCATCACGTTCTTTTTTTCGGTTTCTTGCTTCGGCTTCTTCTTGACGGTGTTTTGCTTGTAACAGTGCTTTTTCTTCTGGTGTCATGATCTCTTTTATCTGCCATATCTGGCACCTCCTTTTTATGCCCGTATCCGGGCAGTATTGGTTTTAAAATCTTATGGTTTGGTACTATAGTTTCAGATAACTGACAGTGGCATGTTTCTGGTGATAAATAAGGAAAGAAAGTAGTACCACTGTCAGTGAAGAATAATTATCGTGTTATGCTTCTTTGCTTCAGTTCTGGTTCGGAGCATGATTGTTTAACAGAATTCTTTTTGCCTGTTTTAAATTAGCTGTTGCATTGTCCTGACGAATATTCCGGTTATTGATACGGACAGGAATACATCTCTCCAGAATACGGTCATAAATTCGTTTGTGTGCGATATCAGAGGCGTTATTCAGCTCTGATAAAGTGAGATTGGTCGTTATGATCAGAGGCTTTTTACTGCGGTAACGACTGTCGATCACATTGAATACCTGTTCCAGTGCAAAGTCAGAGTTCCGCTCAATTCCGAGATCATCAATAATCAGAAGACTGTAGCGGTTTAAGCTGTTGATGAACTGGTTTCTGTCTTCAAAATGCATTCCGGTAAGGGTATTCAGAATCCGGGAAAAGTTGGTCATCAGTACAGGAACGCCTTTTTCCAGAAGGGCATTAGCAATGCAGCCTGCAAAAAAAGATTTTCCAGTACCGACATTACCCCAAATAAGAAGTCCGGAAGCGTTTGCTTTCATCTCTTCCCAGTTACTTACATAATTGTGAGCCAGTTTTATTTCTGGATTGATGCCGTTATCCCTGGCAAACGTGTAGTCATAGAGTGCTTTGTCCTGTAAGCCACTGGTTTTAAGATGCTCTATTTCCATTTGTTTTTCATGAAGTTTTCTTTGGGCTTCTTCCTGCTCAAAGATTTCCTGCTGGCATTTACAGCGGATGGAAGGAATAAGAACTTTTCCCTGTAATTCATGCCTGCATTGCCTTGGCGTATTGCATTTGGAACAGTAGATCAAGTGGTCTGTTTCGTTAAAATATTCATCAGACTGAAGCTCTCTGTTTGGGGTTATAGCTGTTGGTTTTTCTATAAATTTTGTCATAATGTTTCGTATTCCTCACTTTCGTAATTTCTTTGCCGGGAAACAGGATGATCCTGTCTTGCCCAACTGATGATAGTAGCTGCATGGTTCTGATATTGCTTTCCGGTAGAAGCCATATAACCGGATAAGCGTTCAATATAATCCTTCCAGTCAGGGATTGTCTGCTGTATATCTTCCAGCTCTTTCTCTGACAGAAAAACATTTTGAAATTTTCCATAGGGTGAAGAGTGGCTCCTTACTCCCTCTTATTGCTAAATTGTTCTTTTTTATCTCTTTCTTATTACCAGACAGTTTTCTGTCTGTCTTAGGGAAAGAAATCTGTCTGTATAGTGGATGGTTTCTTTTGGGAGTTTTACATAAATCCGATTGGGTTGTCCGGGTCCCTGCCGTTTTCGGAAGATAAGTTCCTGTTTTTCCAGTACTGCCAGAGCAGTTTTAACCGTCATCTGGCTTTTGTGGAGAACTTCTGCCAGCGCTTCAATCGTAAAGTAAATGAACACATGACCATCTGTATCTGACCAGCCCTCATTTTTCTGGGAAAGCCTTGCCCGGTCGAGCAGGATAATATAAAGCATTTTGGCAGTTTCGTTTATTTCCATGTCCAGAAGGAAACGGGGAAACATCATATAAGATGGCAGGTTGGTGTCTGCTGTCAGAAAGTCAGTCATGTGTTCACCTCCAATCAAAAGGGTTTATTCTCCAAGAAAATCCCAGTCTACATCACTATCTGGCTGTGAATTTTCAGGTGTTGGAAAGGGCGCCCTGATTTGGGGCTCCCTTTGCACCATGCCTGCAGTCAGTCCGGAAAGAAAAAGTGGCAATGACTGTTTCAGGCTGTATTCCACTGCATCTACAATTTGTTTCACAAAAAGTTCTTCCCGCTCTCTTGTTTCCAGATAAGGATCAGCCTGTGGGCGGTAGTAGCGGTCAAAATAATCTACCAGCGCAAGAGAGATTACCTGACTGTAAGATTTAAAATCCTGCCTGTCCATCGTCTGTAAATATTCCCAGGCTCTCCGTTGCTGTTCTTTGTCCAGATTAAAACGCAGGTTTGTGTTGCGGATATTGTTCTGCATGGTTTATCCCCTCCTTTTCAGGTACATCTACAGCAATGATTTTTGTGTTTCTGAGTTCTCGCATAAAAATACCTCCGTTTTCGTATTGATTGATTCAGCAGGTCATACCGGTGTGGTACTGTTTTGCTGTGAGATAAGCATACGAAAATCGGAGGAAAAAGGCATTGAGGGGAAATTGAGCTGGCATTGAGAAAAAAGATATATTGTGCGTACGTTCTTCATGTACTCTTGTTGTGATTTCATTGTTTTTTATCGTATAATATGGATACTGGAGGTGGTTTGGATGAAATACAAGATTTTAGTTGTCGATGATGATAAAGAATTGGTGAAAATGCTTTGTAGTTATTTTAATATGAAACAATATGAAACCATTACGGCTACAGATGGAATGGAAGCATTAAATAAAATAAAAATGAAACCGGATATTATTTTATTGGACATCAACATGCCACGTATGGATGGGATTGAAGTATGTCGTCTGATACGCAGTAAAGTATTATGTCCGATTTTATTTCTGACAGCAAGAGTTGATGAAGATGATAAAATTAATGGGTTGCTTTCGGGTGGGGATGATTATATTACGAAACCATTTAGTCTTCGGGAGTTGGAAGCGAGGATTGTCACAAACATAAAGAGAGAAGAAAGGCATCAACAAAAAACGGAATACCGTTTCATGGATGAAATGCTGATTGATTATTCTGAAAAAATAGTAGCTATAGCTGGACACAGGATGGAGTTCACAAAAATTGAATATCAGATTATTGAATTCTTATCCATGCATCCAGGGCAGGTGTTTGATAAAGAACGTATATATGCACAAGTCTGTGGATATGATGCGGAAGGGGACAGTAGAACGATAACGGAATTAGTACGGCGTATAAGGAAAAAAATAGCGGATTATTCAGAAAAAGAATACATAGAAACTGTATGGGGGATTGGATACCGATGGAAAAAATAAGAAACTTGTCACTGAAAAAAACAATTCTGCTTTATTTTGTGATCAGCTTAACGGCAGCGTTTCTGTTATCTGGATTTACAGTTCATTTTGCAAGAAATATGCAGAATAAAATATGGGAAAAATATATTGATTATGCAGATTATACGGACGTGTTTAAGCAATATGGAAAGAAATACGAGATTGAGATATCAAGACCTAATCAATCGCAGATGAATCGTTTGGACTATCATCTTTCGGAAATGTGTGATTTTATGGAAACATATTCGGTACTGATTTTTTCGATTGTTGGGAGTGTTGCTGCGGTATTCTTTTTTTATAAAAATAAGTTAAAGACACCTCTACAGGAACTAAAAGATGTCTCACAAATGATTGCAGATAATGAACTGGATTTTCATGTATCCTATGAAAATAAAGATGAGATGGGAAGTTTGTGTAAAGAATTTGAAATGATGCGAAGTGCCTTAGCAGATAACAACAGAAAGATGTGGAGGATGATTGATGACGAGAAGGCTTTGCGGAATGCAATTGCACATGATATACGTTCTCCACTTTCCATATTGCGTGGGTATCAGGAAATGCTCTTAGAGTTTGTTTCTGCTGAGAGTATAAAAACAGAGGATGTTATTGATATCTTACAAACAGGCATGTATCAGATTGACCGTATAGAGCATTTCACGGAAAACATGAGAAAAATGTCCCATTTAGAACAGAGGGAACTGCAATGCTCAGAGATAGGATTATCGGAACTGGCAAAAAAGATTGAGGCAGAAGCTGCCATGCTGTCCAGGAAGGAAAGTAAATTATGTAAGGTAGAAAGAGTGCAGGAACAAAACATTGTGAAAGTGGATGAGGAACTTGTCATGGAAGTGACAGACAACTTACTGGAAAATGCGGTTCGATATGCACAAAAAAGTATTGCTTTGCAGATAAAGAAAAAGGATGGTTTTCTTATAATTTCTGTTGAAGATGATGGAATAGGATTTGTGGATACTGAGGAAAAAGTAACAGAGCCATTTTATCATAAGAATCCACAAGATGATTTAAAGCATTTTGGCCTTGGTATGTATATTTCTCGTATTTTCTGTGAAAAGCATGGAGGAAATTTGAAAATATATAATGCCAGACAAAGCGGTGCTCATGTAGAAGCTCTTTTCAAAGCTGAATAAAAATACTTTATAAGGCTGAAATCACAAATAAAGTGGTTTTAGTCTTTTTTGTTGTGAATTTATTGAGAATTGATTTGTATGATGTTGTTAAAGAAATAAAGAAAGGAAGAGATACAATGAAAACAATCATAAAAAGAAGTATACTTGATTATTTAAAGAACCCTGTTTTGTGGATTGGCTTGATTATTATAGTTGCCAGTATGTATCAATGTCTGTCATCGTATTTGCAAATTCATTATATCAAACAGAATGAACAGATCACACAAAATGACGTAGCATTGGAAGATGCTGATGTCATGGATGGGTACATTCCCACATCTGATGATAAAGAAAGAAGAAGGGAGTGGGAAGATACGATCAAAGAGACGTTAATGGACACCTCACAAAATGGTTTTGGATTTAGCAGGCAGGAAGCAGATCATGTAATGAAAGAAATTCAGAATATGGATGTAAAGACTGCTTCTGAGTTTTTGGAATCCCAATATGGCTATTATAATGCAATATATGCTTATGAGGACCTTGAAATTCATAAGGGGACAGCAGAAGAAATCAATCATTATATCGAGCGGAAATTATCCGAACATTCTTTTTCCTGGTACTTTGCCAAAAAGTTCACGGATTTTGCAGGATTGCATATGGCCTTTTTTGCAACCGTATTGCTATCATTTTTATTTATTCAGGATACACGAAAAAATACCTATGAATTATTACATACAAAGCCTGTTACGGCAATCCAATATATATGCGGGAAAGTAATAAGCGGATTCATTAGTATGTTGGGCGTATTAGTGATTTTGAATGTTATATTCTTTATGCTGTGTTTGAAAACGTCTTTAGAATCGGGCTTTCCGGTAACACCAATTGATTTTTGCGTGAATTCTCTGATCTATATTGTGCCGAATCTTTTGATGATATGTTGTGTCTATACAATTACAGCATTAATATTTAAAAATCCGCTTCCGGCAGCACCAGTTTTGTTTTTACACATTATATATTCAAATATGCTGACCAAGAAGAATGATATTTATTATATGAGACCGTTCTCTATTATGGTGCGATTCCCTGGCAGGTTTTTTGAAACACATGCAGCCAAAATGTCAAATATAAATCAGATTATGCTTGTGATCTCATCTGTTATATTAGTATGTATTTCTGTTACAATCTGGAAAAGGAGGAGGGTTCATTGAAAACGGAACTAAAAAACTGCCTGTCGTTATATAAGATTTTTTATTCATGTGCATTTATACTGATATTGTGTGTTATTCATCCGATTATATACTATGAAGAAATCGGTTCAGCAATTCAGTCTCCAATAGCATTTTTAACAATTATTTTTTGTAGTGACACATATTTGATGGAAGTAAAAAGTAAGCGTGCCGATGTATTTCATTTGTATGATCAAAAAAAGCAGTTAAAAGTAATATCGCAGAGAGTGGGCGTTCAAATATTATATTTATTAATACTTTCCTGTGTTGGATATGTTTTGTTTTTCTGGCAAAAACCGGGCAGTGTAAACGAAGGCATTTCGGGTATTCAGATATTTCTTTTATATTTCATTGCAATGTTTGGAACTATCTGGCTTTGGAGTATATGCTCTGTGATTTTGTGTACATTGCTTCGAAATATGTGGGCAGGTATTGGATGTTTATTTGGAATTGTCATTGGACTTATATCAAAAGCGGGAAGTTCATTTTTCGGAAATCTGGGATTGTTTTCTTTCAGCTTTTGTGAACCTACTCAATTAATGTCCGAGAGTTGGATTTATGGAACGCTTGTGTCTTTTATAGCGGGGCTGTTTTTATTTGCAGTATTACCAATGGCTTTAAAGAAAAGAGGATAGATTATGAGTATTAGAATAAATGATTTAACAGTTAGATTTAAAAATGGTGTAGTTGCAGTAAATAAGGCATCTCTTGAAATACCCAAGGGAATTTACGGACTTTTGGGTGAGAATGGTGCTGGAAAAACCACTTTGATGAGGGTTCTTACAACCGTTTTAAAACAAACGGAAGGAATGGTTTCCCTTGATGGAATTCTGTATAACGAGGGAAATTATGAGAAAATACAGAAAAAGATTGGTTATCTTCCACAGGAAATCGACTTATATCCGAATCTTACGGTGAAAGAATGTCTTGTATATATGGGTGGACTATCAGGAGTATCCACAAATGACCTCAAACAAAGAATTACCTATTATTTGGAAAAGACTTCTCTTACAGAGCAACAGAATAAAAAAATGCGGCAATTATCTGGTGGTATGAAGAGACGTGTCGGACTCATACAGGCACTTCTTAATAATCCGGATTTTTTGATTATTGATGAACCTACCACCGGGTTAGATCCGGAAGAAAGAATCAGGATCCGCAATCTTTTGGTTGATTTTTCAAAGGATAGAACTGTGCTGTTTTCCACTCATGTAGTAGAAGATTTAGCAGCAACCTGTACACAGCTTGCCATTATGAAAAAGGGAAGTTTTTTATATTCTGGAAGCGTGAGTGGGTTGCTGGAAAATGCAAAGGGCTGTGTTTGGAATTGTACGGTACAAAATGCAGAAGAAGCCCGTTTGTTAGAAGCCAATTATTCTATATCATCTAAGCAGTATGTAGAAAATGGAATTCATATGAAAGTATTAAGCAAAGGAAAGCCAAATGAGAATTGTGTCCTGGATAATGATATCACTTTGGAAGATGCATATATTTATTTGACGAATAGCTGAATATAACGGCGGGCAAGTTGCCCGCCAGTAAATTGTACTTATTTTGTTAAAAGACCGGATAGAGTTTTTCCATGTGTTCTCTTGCAAGATCGGGATAACCTTTCATGCGGTAAAGTCCTCCAAGGTTGGCATGAAGGTTAGAAACGAGGCGAGCATTGTCAGCAGAGATATTTTCTATCTTGGCAAGTGCATCTTTTTCCACCAGAAGTCTTGTTAATAACTGGTCTGGAGTCGAGATTCCATTTTCCAGAAGTTTTGCTGTCAGTTCCACGGCAAAAGTATGAGAGTGAACAGTTTCGATGATCTTTTCAACTGTTGTCCGGTACGTGTCTGCCTCTGAATAAAATGCTGATGCCAGCTAGAAGAGAGCGTTCATGTCCTCTATTTCTTTTAATGGCAGAGTACAGTATTCATCCAGTTTGCTTCTGGTTGTAAACAAAATCTGGCAGCGATATTTTAATACTACTGACAGAAAGCTGTCCTGTGTAGCAGTGACATTAAAATTATCTATGATCAACAGAGTATCAGATTTCAGAGAACGCAGGAAGCGGTTGTGCCTTTGGAAACGTTCCTGTTCAGTGCTTTCCGGCAGATCGTCAATAAAATCCATGTCAGTAATATCCTGATGAAGATTGCCGGTATATTCTACATAAAGGATATTGGTGTAATGCCTCATGTACTGCTTTGCGTAGGCTTTGGCAAGTTCACTTTTTCCGATTCCGGCGATTCCGCAAAGAAAAACATGACGGTTTTCCTCAAGCATGGTATATAATTCTTCCAGTTCTTTATCTCTTCCGATAAAATGACGGCATGGTTTCGGAACCTCACTGTCCATAATATAATCCAGCACAATGGGGGATAAAGCGCCTCCGGCGAGCAGCTTCTGATTTTTGGTATTACGTTTGATGAATTGGCGTTCCATGCCAAAAGAAATCAGTTTTGCAAGAAACAGCAGTCTTGAACTGGCTGGTTTATATAAGGGAGTCAGATTTTTCTTTTTCGCATCTGAGATGCTGTCATCCTGAATGAATAAAGTGTAAATATCTTGTATAGCCATATTACAGTCAGACATCAGTGGAAGAAGATTCTGGTGGATGGTATGGGCTAATTTTTTCTGATTGGATGGCTTGGAATAGTAAGCGGATATTTTAGGACTGATTTTAGCCTGACCAGTCATCCAGCGGCAAACCAGACCGTTGTCCATTGAAAAATCCTGATTTGTCGGATCATCCATAAAATCTTCAAATAATTCGTATAAAAAATCAGGCTGACTCATTTGATTACTTTCGCTGATATGATTTTTTAAGTAAGTGCTAATAGAAGAAAAATCGCATCGATTCAATAGAAATTCCCCTTTCGTAGTTAAGATTGAGTATATCTATCATAGCACGAACGTACATTCGATTCAAGAAAATGCGGATATTTTTAAAGTGATTGTGTCAATTTACAATCAATTTCTATTCAATGTGGTTTTCAGGCAGGTTCTGTAAAATAAGCTCAGAACAAACAATAACGGGAGGAGCTTATGCAACAGAATATTGAATTTGAGCGGTGCATTGATTTTCTGGTACGTATGATTGATAAGTACGGCGAAGAAGTCCTCCGGGAGTTGAAGGAAGAAAAACAGAATAAGGAAGAAAAAGAAGCGGCAGTTTCCTGAAATACAAAATGTAAATCAGACTGTCGCTTTTTTCATGTATTTTTAGATCAAATAAATTTTAAAAGCTGATAAAAAAGAATGATAATTTGGAGAAAAGTAGCATAGAATAATTTCGAGCTGATATGACAGAGAATGTTTTGGCATATTGACAGGACATTTGAAATGACGTATACTAAGCTCAGTGATCGTTCTGTAGAAACTTGCGAAGCCTACAGGCGGGGGAGAGCCTGCGGGTCTCTCCCTCTTTTGTTTTAAGGAGAAATGATATGCAGACACCGAAAAAATTCTCTTCTTTTAGTGACCAGGTTTCTTGGATCAGTGATGAAAAGGGAATAAAAATAAAAGACAGAGAATATGCGGAAGAGATGTTACGTCAAATAGGATATTTTCCTCTTATGGGAGGATATAAACATCTTTTTAGAATATCGAATACAAAGAAATATAAAGTAGGAACAAGTTTTGAAGAAATAGTCAGTCTGTATAAGTTTGATGCAGAGCTTAGAGAGTTGTTCTTTAAATATTTACTGCAGATTGAGCGACAGATGCGTTCTTTGATGTCATACTATTTTACTGAAATGTATGGAGCAGAGCAGAAGCAGTACCTGGATGCTAATAATTATAATAATACAAAAAGAAATCATGCAACAATCGTAAAGTTGATAGCGACCTTGAAACGGGCAATAACGACCACAGATTATACATATATCAACTATTATCGCAAGACATATGGTGAAATTCCATTATGGGTTTTGGCAAATGTACTTACGTTTGGAAACTTATCAAAAATGTTCCGAGTATTTCCTCAATCTTTAAAATCAAAAGTATCAAAAAACTTTGAACCTTTGAATCAGCATCAGATGGAGCAGTTTCTATCTGTTCTCACGAAATATAGGAATGTATGTGCCCATGGGGAACGACTGTTTACATACAGAACAGTAGATGCTATTGCGGATACACCGCTTCATAAAAAACTTTCATTACCACAGAGCGGTAATCAGTACGAAAAAGGAAAACAAGATTTGTTTGCTGTGGTGATTGCTTTTAGATATCTATTACCGGGAAAAGATTTTCTGGAATTTAAAAGAAAGCTCATAAAGGAGATTGACCGAGTAAACAGAGAGGTAGAGCATATAAGCGAAGTTGAATTATTGAATAAAATGGGTTTCTCGGAAAACTGGAAAAGTATTACCAAATATCATTTAAAGTAAAGAAATATCCTCTAAGAGATAGTGAAATACCTATTGTTTTAGAGGATTTTTTATTGAAGAATTTTAATATTTAAGAGTTTGTTTTTTCCTCTTTGACATTAAAGCTAAGATTTCTTGTGGGTTTGTCAACTGACGTCCGGGAAGTGTCTGCTTTGGTGTGCGGTCACGGTCAGCTTCATCAATCGCTGCGATAAAATGTTTTACGCTATTTGGATTGGATATGACAAAATTATGAGTAATACTTGAAGTAGCCATACGAACACCTCCTCTTTTCGTTTTTTTGTGTATTAATTATACGATTGACAGAGAAGTGCGTCAATAAGAAAAATAAGTATTGAAAATAGTTGGAACAAATACTAAAATAAAGTTGGGACATTGAACGGAAGTTATGTTACGAGATAATAAGAATTGTAGGTGGAAGGTTTGAACATAGAAGCATATGATGCAGATTCATTGAGAAAGATGGTTAGGTTGCTTGAATATGAGAACAAGATATTAAAAGATAAATTGAAGAAAGCAGGCATTTCATATGAAGAGGTGAATCCTTTTGAAGAAAAAATAGAAAGTGCAGAAGAATATGACCTGGATCAAGGGAATCGTATTGTAAATCCACCGTATATTACAGAGAAAATGGCAATACGTTTCTTTTCGATGTTTTGGGGAAGAGAAGATGTATATGCCAGACGGGGAAAGAACGGGGGCTATTTTCCACAGTGTGCGAATCGTTGGAATGACCGGCTTTGCCCTAAACAACGTAAAGAGAAAGTGTTTTGTGATGAATGTGAAAATACTAAATGGATAAGTCTGGATGTAAAAAAATAATTGCTCATTTGTTAGGCACAAAAGAAGATGGATCAGATGTAATAGGTGTATATCCTTTATTGCCAAATGGTACATGCAGATTTATTGTATTTGATTTTGATAATCATGAAAAAGGAGCGGAGGTTACGGACTTTGCAAATACGGATAATGAGTGGCATAAAGAAGTAGAAGCACTTAGAAAAATGTGTGAGCTTAATGATATCAGACCTTTAGTTGAGAGATCTCGATCTGGAAAAGGTGCCCATGTATGGATTTTCTTTAAAAAGGCAATACCTGCGGCAACAGCAAGGAATTTTGGATTTCTCCTGTTAGATAAGGGTTCAACTTCCATCAATCTGAAATCGTTTCATTATTATGATAGAATGTATCCTTCGCAGGATGTGGCAAGCAGCATAGGTAATTTGATTGCATTGCCATTACAGGGGCAGGCGCTTAAAAATGGAAATAGTGCTTTTGTAGATGAAAATTGGAATGCATATCCTGATCAATGGGATGCTCTTTTTAATAAAACAAGAAAGCTGGGAATAGAAGATATTGAACAATGCATGGCAAAATGGCAGAGAGAATTAGCAGAAGTCAGAGGATTGCTTACTAATATTGAGAAGAATGTCAGACCGAAACCATGGAAGAAGAAATGCGAGTTTTTGTAATTCAGATATTGTCGGCAAGCTGCACATGGTATTAGGAAATGGAGTTTATATAGATACTCTGAATCTTATGCCAAGAATACAAAATCAGATTCGTAGTTTGGCGGCATTTGATAATCCGGAATTTTACAAAAATAAAAGGCTGGGATATTCTAATTATTATAATTTTAGTGCTGTATATTTAGGTAAGGATATAGATGGATATATACAGATTCCGAGAGGACTGCGGGAAAATATTATACAGGAATGTGAAAAAGCAGGCATTTCAGTTGATGTTTCAGATCAAAGAGAAACAGGACAACCTATCAGAGTATCTTTTAAAGGTGATTTGCGAATGCAACAGGAATTAGCAGCAGAAAAATTATTATCACATTCAGATGGGGTTCTGAGTGCGGCAACTGCATTTGGAAAAACAGTAGTATGTAGTTACCTTATTGCAGAGCGAAAAGTAAATACGCTCATTTTGCTGCAAAGTAAAGATTTGCTTAATCAGTGGGTTGATGAATTGAATCATTTTTTAGAGATAAGAGAAGAACCACCGGAATATGAAACAAAAACAGGAAGAAAGAAAAAAAGGAATAGTGTGATAGGCGTTTTGCACGGAAATAAAAATACATTGACGGGGATCATAGATGTTGCAATGGTTGGTTCGATGTACAGCAGAGGAAAATTTAATGAACGAATTAATTCTTACGGAATGGTAATTATGGATGAATGTCATCACGCAGCTTCTAATACATCTATGGAATTATTGCAGAAAATAAATGCAAAATACGTGTATGGTGTTTCTGCTACGCCTAAACGTGGCGACAGTCTTGATCGGATTATCTATATGCTGCTGGGACCTTTGAGACATAGATTTACTGCGTTGGAGAGGGCTAAGGAACAGGGGATTGGACATTATTTTGTCCCAAGATACACAAGAGTAGTTGATACTGCAGAAAGCAAGGATAATATTAATAAAGCATATAATTTGATAAGTACCAGTAAGGTGCGCAATGAAATGATCATAGATGATGTTATAACTTGTGTTGCAAGAAAACAAACTCCTGTAATTTTGACAAGATTTAAGGAACATGCAAAATTTTTACATGATGCCTTAAAGGAAAAAGCAGATCATGTATTCCTTCTGTATGGGGATAATTCGGATAAGGAAAATGCTGAAATAAGAGTAAAATTAAAGCAGATACCTGAAAATGAATCGCTTATTTTGGTGGCAACTGGTCAGAAAATAGGAGAAGGGTTTGATTTTCCAAGACTGGATGTATTAATGCTTGCAGCACCTGTATCTTTTGAAGGACGCCTGGAACAGTATGTAGGTAGATTAAACAGAGATTATGTCGGAAAAGAAGCCGTTTATGTGTATGATTATATCGATTCGCATGTGCGTTATTTTGATAAAATGTATGCAAAAAGATTGAGAACATACAGGAAGATGGGATTTTCAATCTGGACGCAAGAGTTGCAACCTAAACAAATAATAAATGCAATATTTGATTCTGTAAATTATACTGAAAAATTCGAGCAAGATATTGTAGAGTCAGAAAAAATGGTGGTAATTTCCAGTCCGGATATCAGACAGGATAAAATTGACAGATTTTTATTACTAATCGACGACGAGACAGGAAGTAGGGGTAAAGGTCACAGTTATTACAACAGATCCGGAAGATATTACTTACGGAAAGTCGGATGTATGTTATGAATTAATCAGAACAATGCAATTGATAGGAATAAATGTGATAACAAGAACAGAAGTAGAAGAATGCTTTGCCGTTATTGATGATGAAATAGTATGGCATGGTGGGATGAATCTTCTACGCGAAGCAGATGTCTGGGATAACTTAATGCGTATCAGAAATCCACAAGTTGCAACGGAATTGTTGGAAATTGCTTTGGGATGTTCTGAGGAGAGGAGAAAAAGTGAGTAAAAAGATTAAATGCGATATATATACTAGAGTATCCCCAACCATGCAGGTAGATGGATACAGTCTGGATGCTCAGAAAGAAAAACTCAAGAGATATGCGGAATTTCAGAATATGGAAATCGTAAATGAGTATTCCGATGAAGGTAAATCTGGAAAGAGCATAGAGGGCAGACCGGAATTCCAGAGAATGTTGGATAATATTGAGAATGGAACAGATGAGGTTCAGTTTGTACTGGTGTTCAAGCTTTCCAGATTTGGTCGTGATGCGGCAG
>NZ_JBWLUT010000193.1:0-4916 GCF_056504575.1 Blautia sp. CGZ-1-C1 | reverse complement strand
GGTTTATGCATTACAGGGAAATGCAGAGAATATGGTATCTATTCCACCGGCAGCATATTCAGGATGGGAAATGTCTATTTTGAAAGATCTGGCTCCGGAACTGGAAGATGTAGATACTACAATGGTAAATGATGACTTTTCAGTAAATGTAGAAGCTCTTGCAGATGCAGATGTGGATTTAGTACTGAACTGGGATTCAGAGACTGACCAGGCAGAGCAGTTAAAGGCATTGGGAATTCCATGTGTACTTGTGTCTTCTGCAAAAGATATGGACGGCCTGAAAAGTCTGGTTACTATGCTGGGAGATGCATTAAACTGTGAGGATCGTGCAAAACAGGTAACAGACTGGTATGATGAAACTATGGATTATTTTAACAGCAAGGCAGATGAGGTTGCTGCTTTATCAGAGGATGAAATGCCAAGAGTTCTTCATTTCCAGAATGTACATGAGATGACCTGCTATACAGGTGGGATTAATACTTATATTACAACACTTGAAGGTGGACAGAATTTCACACTTCCTGAAGACATTACAGAACCTTCAATGGAAACAATCCTAGAATATGATCCGGAGATTATTTTTATCAGTAATTTCGATGATGTAACTCCGGAAGATTTCTATGAGAACAAACTGGAAGGACAGGATTGGAGTAACGTGAGTGCTGTTAAAAATCATAAGGTTTATAAAGTTCCATGTGGATTATACCGCTGGGCTCCGCCAAATGCATTTGAAAAACCACTTTATATGAAATGGACAGCATCCATTGTACAGCCGGAAATCTTTTCTGATTATGATATCAGAACAGAAATCAGCGATTTCTATAAAGATTATTATGGATATGAGCTCAGTGATGAGCAGTTGGACAGCCTTTTGAGATTGGATTTAAATAAATAAACAGAAAAGAGACAATTACATTGAAGGATAACAAAAAACATAAAAAAGCAGAGTATGGAATACTGATTACCGGACTGATCATACTGTTGGCAGCTACATTTGTCATTGCGTTGTGTGCAGGACAGTACAGTGTTTCTGTTCCGGAAGTGACCAAGATACTTGCATCCCGATTTGTAAATGTGACAAAGACATGGAGTAACACGGCAGAAGGCGTAGTATTTACACTACGCCTTCCACGTATTATAGGAGCAGTGTTAGTTGGCAGTGCATTATCCTTATCAGGAGCTGCTTATCAGGGAGTATTTAAGAATCCGCTGGTTGCACCGGATCTCCTGGGTGTTTCTTCTGGCGCATGTGTAGGTGCATCAGTGGCAATTTTGTTACATTTAAATTCATTTGGTGTGCAGGCAATGGCATTTGTGGCGGGGATTTTAGCAGTTGGACTTACTTTATTTATTCCACACCTGATAAAAAATACGAATATGACAATGTTGGTATTGTCAGGAATTATCGTCAAAGGAATCATGGATTCTGTAATGGGAATCATCAAATATGTTGCAGATCCGGAGACAGAACTGCAGTCTATTACTTACTGGCAGTTGGGCAGCCTGACAAAGGTATTGCCGAAAGATTTGTTTACTGTAGGACCGGTGATCGTTACAGCATCAGTGATTATTTTTCTCCTTAGATGGAGGATTAATATTCTTTCGCTGGGAGACAGAGAAGCAAAGACACTGGGCGTTTCAGTTACAATTGTTCGAAACTTTATTATAATCTGTGCGACATTACTGACTGCATCTGCAGTATGTATCAGTGGAACGATTGGATGGATCGGACTTGTGATTCCGCATTTTGCACGAATGCTTACAGGTCCGGATAATACGAAAGTGATTCCCGCCAGTATTTTAATGGGAGCTATTTTTATGGTAGTCATTGATACTCTGGCAAGAGCTTTGACAAGTGTAGAACTTCCGCTGAGTATTCTGACAGGAATTATTGGTGCACCATTTTATATTATTATACTTGCCAGACAAAGGATGAAATTATCATGATATTAGATGTACAGGATTTATCATTTCGATATAGTAAAAATGCGAAACCTATTTTTCATAATGTAAATTTCCAGATGGAAAAGGGAGAAATTCTCACAATTCTTGGTGCCAATGGTGCCGGAAAATCAACGCTTTTAAATTGTCTGGCAAATATTTTGGAGCCTTGTTCTGGAAAGATTCTGGTAAATGGAGCCTCTATTCATGACATGAGTCTGAAAAAAGCTGCACAGCTGATTGGTTATGTACCGCAGAATCATGCGCCGGTATATGACTATTCAGTGAGAGATTTTATAGTCATGGGAAGGGCTCCGCATCTGGGAATGCTGGAAAAGCCATCAGGAAAGGACTATGCAATCGTGGATGAAGTTATACAGGAACTGGGAATTGAAAAGCTTGCTGATAAAGCATATACACAGATCAGTGGCGGAGAACGACAACAGGCACTGATCGGACGTGCGATTGCACAGCAGCCTGAGATTATTATGTTTGATGAACCGACAAATCATCTTGATTATGGAAATCAGCTTCGTATGGTTCATAAGATAAAGAATCTTTCTAAGAAAGACTATACGGTTATTATGACAACCCATATGCCGGATCATGCAATGATGATAGGCGGAAAAACAGCTATCCTTGGCAGGGATGGAACATTGAAAGTAGGAAAGACAGAAGAAATTATTACAGAAAAGAAACTTGAGGAACTTTATCAGGTAAAAACCCGAATTGTATATATTCCAGAAGTTGGAAGAAAGGTTTGTGTGGTAGCAGAACAATGAAAACCAGAAGAGTTGCTTTTTATGGTAAAGGTGGGATTGGGAAATCAACGATTGCTTCTAATGTATCTGCATTACTGGCTATGCAAGGGAAAAAGGTTCTGCATATAGGATGTGACCCCAAGGCAGATTCTACCAGACTTTTGTGTAAAGAACGGATAAAAACAGTTCTTGAGGTACTTGAAGAAAAAGATTATCCGGAGAGAGATGATCTGGTGTACAGATCAGAATCCGGTGTCTGGTGTGTGGAATCCGGTGGTCCGGAAGCTGGAAACGGATGTGCTGGTATGGGAATCATTACTGCCATGAAAGAGCTGGAACGTCTCGGAGTGCTTGAGGAAGACTGGGATGTAATTATTTATGATGTTCTGGGAGATGTGGTATGTGGCGGATTTTCCGTGCCAATGAGACAGGGATATGTAGATAAAGTTTATATTGTATCTTCTGCGGATTTTATGTCTTTATATGCTGCAAATAATATATTAAAGGGTGTTGTGAGCTATTCAGATGAAAGAAATCTGCTGGGAGGCTTGGTATTTAATCATATTCGCGAGCAGGAAGAAGAATGTATAGCAGAGGAGTTTACAAACCGGGTTAAAGGAAGAATGGCAGCAATTATCAGAGAAAGTAAAGAACTGAAGCTGGCTGATTTCAGAAAAGAGATTTATACTCAGAATATGTCAGCTTCAGATAGTGAAAATTGGAAAGCGTTTTGCAGACTTTCAGAAGATATTTGCAGGACAGATGAGAGAAGCGTAAGCATATCACAAAATAAAGCAGAGGAAGCACTTCCCATTCCATTAAATGTAGATGAGATAGAAAAATTTGGTATGGAACTGAGCAGGAAATTGGATAAATTATGAGAGGTTTTGAAATTGAGAGAACATTGGACGAGGATACCTGTTCAATGGAAACGCTACCGGAAAAAATTCTGAAAGTCCCGGGAATCGCACTTGTAGCAGCCGGCACTCCTGCATGTCTGATAAGTCTGTACGATTCAGCGGAAAGAATCAATACACTGGATCGTTTATTTCTTTGCCAAATATCTCCTGTAGAGTACAGCTTGGGAAAACAGGGAAAGAAAATATGGCAGGCAGTAGAACAGGCAGCAAATACAGAAGGAATCAGAGGAGTGATTATATATTCTTCCTGTATGGAAGTTCTGACAATGTGGGATTTTCAAAGAGAAAGAAAGAAAATCCAATGTAAAGTACCGGTGGAAATTCTGTACAGAGGACCACTTGTGAAAAGACTGGTTGCACCATTAGAAGAATTGAAACTGATTTTTAATAGATGGAATATTGAAATTGATGAGTTAAATGAAAAGAAGATCCATAGTTTGAAAAGTACGGGTTCAGAGGAATCTTTATGTGAAAAAGTAAATATAAATAGAAATATGCATGCAGTCGAATCATTTGAAATTCAGGAACCTTATTTTATACAGGAAATCAGGAATTTTGCAAATAAAGAATGCGATATCTTACTATTTACCCCAGGCGGCTGCACCAGTTCTCTGAAACGTCTGCCAATCAATAACCTAAAAAATGTATGGAACACAAGATTTAATGACTATGTTCTCAGTCAGGGAAACATTACTCAGATTTCACAGGAAATAAAACAAAAATTCCCACAAAACAGACCGCTTTATCTGTTGGAGGCAGCAATACCAAGATTTACAGGAATTAATCTGGATAAGATTGCAGATAATCTCAGGAAGGCAGGAAAGGAAGTTTATTATATTCCGGATCCGGAAAACAAATATAGATAAAATAGAGGCACATTGGGGTCGGATTCTGGAAGGCACTGGAAGAACATTTCTCTTAATCAGATTACAGACTTTAAAGAAGGATACTCATAACTATTTGTGTACATATATTCAGGCGCACAATCGATTTCTTCATCCAGCCATGTAACAACCCCATCTACCACTTTACAGTTTTTAAAAATATGTTCATCAGACAACGGTGTAAACACTGGACCTGTTAAAATAGTAGCATCAAAAAGGCGCTGCTCACCTGTAGAAAATGTAAGAATCATCATCATATCATCCAATGGTTTCGCTGATACTATTTGAACATTTTCTATCTTTTCACTGGCATATACAATTCCATTTAACGAAAACATACCCATTCCTCCTACTGTAATGGCTTAATCTTATCAAAATATTCTCCCTGACTGCTTTACTTCATAGGGTTA
>NZ_JBWLUT010000192.1:0-2360 GCF_056504575.1 Blautia sp. CGZ-1-C1 | reverse complement strand
GGCGGGAAAGGAAATGTGGTGAAGATGAATGTATATCAAGAGATAAGCCAAATCATCAAAGGAGCAGATGGTATTTTGATTGGAGCCAGTAATGGTTTGTCTATCGCAGAGGGATATAATATTTTTGCAGATGACGCATGGTTTCAGGAAAATATGGGAGATTTCAGAGAAAAATACGGACTGCGTTGTATTTTACACGGATTTTCAGTGCCAATGAAGGTAGAAGAAAAGTGGGCGTTTGTAAGTAGACTTGTTAAGGCAAAAGCTATGCAGGATGAGCCGAGTGAGATTATGAAAAACATCTATGCACTAGTAAAGGATAAAGAATATTTCGTAGTAACTTCCAATGCGGAGGATCATTTTGTGCCGGCAGGTTTTGAGGCAGACCGTGTTTTTGAAATGGAAGGGAAATTAACCCAGATGCGGTGCAAGAACAGATGTCATGACGAGGTCTATCCTAATCAAAAAGCAGTTCTCGCCATGACAGAAGAGGAAGTAAACGGAAGAGTACCCAAAGAGTTACTGCCGAAATGTCCAAAATGCGGTGGAGATATGGAAGTAAATTGGGGTGAGATGTCCTCGTTTACAGAAACAAAAAATTGGAAGGAAAAGGCTGCCCGCTATCAAGAATTTATTCAGAATTTACATGGAAAGAAGCTGGTAATTCTGGAATTTGGCATTGGTTGGAGAAATCAGATGATTAAAGCTCCTTTGATGCAGCTTGCAGCAGTAGAACCACAGGCAAGTTATATCACATTTAACAAGGGCGAAATTTACATTCCAGAGGAAATCAAAGAAAAATCCATCGGTGTGGATGGTAATCTTACGGTAGCGTTAAAGGAAATCAGAAAGGGAAGGATAGACTAAGTAAGATGGTTAAAGATATTACAGTTGTGAGATAGGAGAATGAAAAAAATGAGCTGTTATGAAAATTTGGTAATGAAAACACAAATGAACTATTCCAGACACTATAGTACCTATGCATCCGGCGGTACTGCTGTAGTGTTGAGCAAACAAAAACCACTTTCTTATGAGGAACAGATTCAGGAATTTGCTCGCAGAGTGCAGGAGGCAGAGTGTATCGTAGTAGGCGGAGCATCCGGTTTATCAGCGGCTGGAGGTGGTGACTTTTATTATAGTGATACCCCTTCTTTTCGTGAGCATTTTGGAAAATTTGCAGATAAGTATGGATTCAAAGGTGCTTTTAGCGGAATGATGCATCGGTTTTCTACAAGAAATGAACACTGGGGATATGTGGCAACCTTTTTAAATACTACACAAAATGCTCCTATCAGAGAGCCATATCTGGATTTGGATAGAATCTTGCGGGAAAAGGATTTTCATATCTTAACGACTAATCAGGATACACAGTTTGTAAAGATTTATCCGGAAGAAAAGGTCAGTGAGATTCAGGGAGATCATCGTTTCTTCCAGTGTTCCCAGTGCTGTCAGGACGAAACATGGGATGCCGTACAACCTGTGGCAGATATGATTGCGGCTATGGGAGAGGGGACAATGGTGCCGGATGAACTGATTCCTCGCTGTCCTCATTGTGGTGCGGAAATGTTTCCTTGGGTAAGAGGATATGGGAATTTTCTGCAAGGGAAAAAATACGAAGAAGAATATGAGAAAATCTCAAAATACATTCAAAAGAACAAAGATAGAAAAATCCTTTTGATAGAACTTGGAGTAGGGCGCATGACACCGATGTTTATACAGGAACCGTTTTGGGAATTGACAAACAGTTTGAAAGATGCATATTATATCTCCGTAAATTCAGAATATCAGTTTTTGCCGGAATTCATTGAAGATAAGGGGATTGCTATTTTGGGAGACATAGGAACAGTGTTAAAAGATTTGTGGAAAGCAAAAGAGGAAAGTGCATTTGTATAGGATACTTGTTCTTGATATTCCACTTGATGGAAAAACATTAGAATATTGATTGATACAAAAGGGACTGTCGGGAAATAGACAGTTCTAAGAGTGGGAGGGTGTGACTCATACTAAGTCACACCCTCCTCAAATTTTTATCATAAAAAGAAAAAAAGATGGCTAACGACAACCATCTTTCTCTCCGTTACATGTTATAATGTAACTATGCTAACAACTAATTATTATAACGACTTTTTTGAGTTTGGGCAACAGAAAATTAACTTTAGTTTCTTCGAATTGAGTTTACCTGACGACGATCCAGTCTATACCCTGAAAAAAGTGATGGAGGATTTAGATTTTTCTGGTCTGCTGGCCAATTGTTCAGATAAGGGAAGAACCGGGTATAACCCAATTATGATGTATGCTGTGGTTACTTACGCAAACATGCGAGGGGTACGTTCTGTTGACCGTATTGTAGAATTATGTGA
>NZ_JBWLUT010000191.1:0-10471 GCF_056504575.1 Blautia sp. CGZ-1-C1 | reverse complement strand
CAGGATAAGTCGAGAGATGAATTTATTTCTGCAGAATATAGTAGAAAGAGATATACAGATATTGATACTGGAAAAGCAGCGAACATCCAATTCTTGAATGGGAGTGCAGACATATTGTGGATGCAGATTTCTGCATTTTATGTTAATATAGAGGAGTAAATCATTCCGGAAGTTACAAAGTGATTCGCAGATAACATATTTCAAATATTTGAGGTTTGAGAGTAGTGCAAATTCGTAGGGGAATCAAACGAAACAATTAAGCAACAGAACAGTATGAGAGTTTGAGAGTAGTGCAAATTCGTAGGGGAATCAAACATAGGAATTACGAGAAGTAAAATCATGTGTTGTGTTTGAGAGTAGTGCAAATTCGTAGGGGAATCAAACTAAATACAGGACAAGTATAACACACCTTCCGTTTGAGAGTAGTGCAAATTCGTAGGGGAATCAGAGCAAAATGGCAAGGAGTGCGCGCACGCCCGTCCGTTTGAGAGTAGTGCAAATTCGTAGGGGAATCAAACTGATATACGATAGATAAGATACCGGTGACGTTTGAGAGTAGTGTAAATTCGTAGGGGAATCAAACACACGATGCAAATGAAGTTTACCTGACCGGTTTGAGAGTAGTGTAAATTCGTAGGGGAATCAAACTTCTGGGAGGGCGAATGGGCTGACGGGAAGTTTCGAGAGCAGTGCAAATTCATAGAGAAAATTAGAACAGTAGATTATCTAAATTAAATGATTTTATAAAAAGAAAGCAGGTGAAATGCAATGAACGTTATATGTTTCCATAACCCAGATGAAGAAAATGGCTATTTAAGTAACTGGTATCTTAGTCATTTCACAGTCAATGGAATAGATTTTTCGTCAATGGAGCAGTTTATGATGTATCAGAAGGCATATCGCTTTCATGATGAAGAAATAGCTAATAACATACTTCATACAGATAATGTTGCTGAGATTAAGAAATTAGGTCGTAAAGTACATGCCTATGATGAAAATGTCTGGAATGGCATAAGACAGATTATCGTGTATGAGGGATTAAAAGCGAAATTCAGTCAAAACGCAGATTTAAGACGACAACTTGTTGATACAGGTGATGCTGTGTTAGCTGAATGCGCAGTAAGAGATCAAATCTGGGGAATAGGTTTATCCATGGGAAATCCAAACAGGTTTGAGCGAAGCAAATGGAAAGGCAACAATCTTCTGGGATATGCTTTAATGTTAGTGAGAGAACAGTTATAAATTCTGATTCTAGAGATGGATATTGTTACTTATCCGTGAACTGATACAGGAGGGAACAGATGGTAAAAGCCATAAAAGTAATGTTGATACCAAACAATGTACAGAAAACTAAGATGTTTCAGTACGCAGGTGCTTCAAGATTTGCTTATAACTGGGCTTTGGCCAGGGAAATAGAAAACTATGAAAAAGGTGAAAAATTCATTTCAGATGCAGAACTCAGAAAAGAATTTACAAAGCTTAGACATTCTGATGAATATGCATGGTTACTGAGTATTTCAAATAATGTAACCAAACAGGCAATCAAAGATGCCTGTATTGCTTATAAGAATTTTTTCAAAGGTTTGCAGAAATTCCCAAGATTCAAGTCAAAAAAGAGATCAATGCCGAAGTTCTATCAGGACAACGTTAAGATACGATTCAGTAATACCCACGTTAAATTTGAAGGCTTTTCCTCCAGCAGGAAGGCAAATAAGCAAAAAATGAATTGGGTAAGACTTGCAGAATATGGAAGGATTCCGACAGATGCTAAATATATGAATCCGCGAATATCCTTTGACGGATTGAACTGGTGGATCAGTGTATGTGTAGAATTTCCTGACTGCAGGGAAACACTTAATGATGACGGAGTCGGCATAGATTTGGGAATCAAAGATCTGGCGATCTGTTCTGATGGAACTAAGTATAAGAACATCAATAAGAGTCAGAAAGTAAAGAAACTAGAAAAACAGAAACGCAGATTACAGCGTAGTATCTCTCGTTCTTACGAGAAAAATAAAAAAGGAGAAAGTTACTGTAAAACAAATAATGTAATTAAAAAGGAAAAACTTTTATTAAAACGAAATCACAGATTAACAAATATCCGAAAAAACTATTTGAATCAGACCATATCTGAGATCATAAATCGAAAACCAAGATTTATATGTATTGAAGATCTGAATGTCAGCGGAATGATGAAAAACAGACATTTATCCAAAGCAGTCCAGGAACAGGGATTTTTTTGGTTTAGAAAACAGCTCGAATACAAATGCAGCGATAAAGGGATTCAGCTTATTGTGGCTGATCGGTTTTATCCATCATCAAAGCTTTGCAGCTGTTGTGGAAATATCAAAAAAGCTTTGAAGTTATCTGACAGAGTTTATAGATGTGAGTGTGGGAATATGATTGACAGAGACTTCCAGGCATCTATAAATCTCAAGACTTATGGAGAACAATTTGCAAGCTGACACTGAAACGTTAATGCAAATATGTACGGATACGTTAGTCCGGAATTTACGCCTATGGAGAGTACAAGAACTTGTGAGTAGATTGATATTTATATCATCAAAAGCATACTCGTTGAAGTAGGAATGGAACATAGAAGTTTATAACTTTTTATAAGTTTTCAGTAACGGAACACAAAACAAATGCACCTTGAGTTAGCCAAAACATTGCGAAATTACGACAGAAAAAATTTATCAAAGGACATCCTCACCGGGCTGATTATTATGGCTGTCTCGATCCCGATTTCCATGGGCTATGCCCAGATTGCAGGGCTTCCGGCGGTTTATGGACTGTACGGCTCTGTATTCCCGATCATATTGTTTGGGCTGTTTTCCACATCACCCCAGTTCATCTTCGGGGTGGATGCAGCACCAGCGGCGTTAGTCGGGGCGGCACTGGTGGAAATGGGAATCCAGAGTGGTTCGAAACAGGCCGTGGCGGTTGTGCCGGTACTCACATTTTTTGTGGCAGTCTGGCTGTTTATATTTGCATTTTTTAAAGCTGGAAAACTGGTAAACTATATTTCCGCACCTGTAATGGGAGGCTTTATCACAGGTATCTGTACCACAATTATTCTCATGCAGGTGCCCAAATTAATGGGCGGAATTGCAGGAACCGGAGAGTTGCCGGAGCTGGCAGAGCATATCTGGGCTACATTGGGACAGATCAATCTGCCTTCACTGATCTTAGGTCTGGTTTCTCTGGTCATCCTTCTGGTAATGAAAAAAATCATGCCTAAGTTTCCTATGGTAGTAGTTCTGATGGCTGCAGGTGTATTATTATCCTATTTCGTCCCGATTTCCAACTGGGGAATCCGCACACTGGATGCAGTAGAACCGGGGCTGCCTGTATGGAGTATTCCTGACTTCTCTGCCATCGGTCTGAAGGAAGCTGTTATCTACAGTCTGTCCATTGCTGTAGTGATCATGGCGGAAACATTACTTGGTGAGAACAGCTTTGCACAGAAAAATGGTTACAGGGTAAATGCCAATCAGGAGCTGGTAGCCTTTTCCATGGGAAATCTGGCGGCAGCTTTGACCGGATGCTGTCCGATCAATGGTTCGGTGTCACGTACCGCTATCAGTGAACAGTACCAGGGAAAAACACAGCTGACAGGAATTCTTGCAGGAATTTCCATGATTTTTGTGCTTCTGGGAGCAACCGGGCTGATCGCTTATCTGCCGGTTCCCATGCTGACTGCAATTGTGATATCCTCACTTCTGGGGGCAACGGAATTTGATCTGGCTGTACGTTTGAGGAAAATCAGCAAAAAGGAATGCCTGATCTACTGGGGCGCATTCTGGGGAGTGCTGATGCTTGGCACCATCAATGGAGTATTGATCGGTATTATTCTCTCCTTTGCAGAGATGATCATCCGTACTGCGAAACCGGCACGCTGTTTTCTGGGAGTGCAGCCGGGACACAGGCATTTCGAGGATCTTACGGAAAGCTTGCATAACTGCGAGATTGAGGGCGTGGTGATCTACCGATTCAGCAGCAGCCTGTTTTTTGCAAATATAGATATTTTACAGCAGGATATTGAGAATGTCATTGGACCGGATACCAAAGCAGTAATTCTGGATGCCAGCGGGATTGGCAGTATTGATGTTACGGCTGCGGACAGGCTTGCAATTCTGTACCGTTCTCTGAAGGCAAGAGGAATTCGTTTCTACATAACAGAGCATATCGCTGAGCTGAATGAACAGATGCGTGGACTGGGGCTTGGATTTATGATCGAAGAGGGACGTGTGCGCCGGACCATACATGTTGCATTAAAGGATATGGGAATCCATTATCCTTATCCTTTGAAGGGCAATGTAGATAATGCAGAACGTTCTCCGTTCAGGAAGCGGGTGGACAACAGTGTACAGGAATTTGTCTGGGCTTTTGGTTCTGATTCTGAGGCAGAGATAGAGAAGCAGATTCATCTGCAGATTGAACATTTGAAAGAGAATGGAGATATGCAGGAGCTGCTCCATGGCCAGTGGAATCATATGGACGAACTTGATGCAGATGCATGGATTGAGCATCTGGAAGAGCATATGAAAGAAATTGTAAAGATTTCCGGACTGGATGAACAGGAACTGACTGTACGTTTTGAGAAGCATCGAAAGAAACTCAGGGAACAGATGCTGAAAGAGCATCCGGAGTTGGTGGCGATGTTCGAGGAGCGCAGGCGACTTTTGGATGAGCAGTTAGAGAAAAAATGGCCGGATGTGTATGCACTGGTTTTAAAGCAGCGTGAGAAGGATAACAGGTAAATGAAAAAGTTTAAGTTAAATGTACAGAGATATATCTGCATTTTATTATGCCTTATTTTATATATTACTGTGCTTCCCTTTCCTGTATCAGCAGAGGAAGCAAAAACTCGGACAGTCAGAGTAGGCTGGCATGAAGGAATCTATAATACCACAGGAGCAGACGGTGAGCGGAGAGGCTACAGCTACGAATACCAACAGGCAGTAGCTGCGCATACCGGTTGGAAATATGAATATGTGGAGGGAAGTTGGGCAGAACTGATGAGCATGCTGAAAAAAGGACAGATCGATCTGTTGGGAGGTATCTCCTATGCAGAGGAACGCTCCACTTCCATGCTCTTTTCAGCATTGCCTATGGGAGAGGATAGATATTACCTGTATGTGAATCCATCCAATACAGACATCTCTGCTTCAAATCTGACTACATTAAATGAGAAGAGAATCGGGATGATGCCGGATACACTTTCTGCCGAAATGTTTCATGAGTGGGAAAAAAGCCATGAAGTGAACACGCAGCAGGTTGATATTATCGATGTAAACGATATCCGTCAGAAATTGAAAAATCATGAAATTGATGGGTTTGTTTTGAATGAATCTCCACAGTGGGAAAGAGACAACATTTCACCAGCTCTTCTGATCGGCGGCTCCTATAACTATTTTGCAATCAGCAAGAAACGCCCGGATCTGAAAGAGGAACTGGATCAGGCAATGCAGAAGATTGAGAGGGAGAATCCTTTTTATACAGACGATCTTTATAAGAGGTATCTCTCCGCAAATTCCCTTGAAACTCTTACGGATGAGGAGCAGAACTGGCTGGAACAGCATGGGGCGGTCAGGATTGGATATCTGAAAAATGATGTGGGTGTCAGCCTTGCGGATACGGAGTCAGAGAAACCGGTAGGAATTATTAACGATTATATTAGTCTGGCTTCTGGCTGTCTGGGAGAAAAAAACATAGAATTTCAGTTGACAGGCTTTGATTCTCAGGAGGAAGAGCTACAGGCATTAAAGGATGGCAGGATTGATATGATTTTTCATATGAATCAGAATCCATATGAAGCTGAGCAAAACGATGTTATATTGTCAAATACTGTTTTTGAAGTCAATGTTGCAGTACTCACAGGTGTTAAAAAGTTTGATGAAAATAAAGAGAATACAGTAGCAGTGAGAAGGAATAACCTGCTGGGAAAGTGGTATATTTCTTTTAACTATCCTTTCTGGAAAATAAAGGAATATGATTCATCCGATGAGGTTGAGAAGGCAGTTCGCAGCGGTGAGGCAGACTGTTTTGTTGTGAAGGCAGGACAGTCATTAGAGACAATGGCAGACAGCAAAATGCGCAGTATTTTTCTTACGAAATCCGGGGATTCCTGCTTTGCAGTCACCAGGGACAATACAACATTAATGAATATCCTGAACAAAACCATTCAGACTCTGCCTGCTTCCAGACTTTCCAGTCAGTTTTGCGTATATGAAAACGCACCGGGAAAGGTTACTCTGGCAGAATACATAAAGGATAACCTGCGAGCAGTTTCTATTGGTTTTGTAAGTACGACTCTGGTTATTATAATGATTATAGCTTACCTGATGATGAAAGCAAGAAAAGCCCAGATTCAGGCAGAAAAGGCTAATGCCGCCAAATCAGATTTTCTTTTCAATATGTCTCACGATATCCGGACACCCATGAATGCCCTGCTGGGATACAGTGAGCTGATAAAAAGGGAACTGACAGATCCCAAGCTTCTGGACTATCAGGAGAAGATGGAACAGTCCGGAAATCTGCTGCTGTCTATTATCAACAATGTGCTGGACATGGCACGGATTGAAAGCGGTAAGGTGGAACTGGATGAGGATTACGTGAAGATCAGTGATATTTATCAGAATGTCTATGAGGTTTTCAGAGGAGAAGCTGATAAAAAGGGTATTCAGCTTGCAATGGAATACAACGTGGAACATGAACATGTGATATGTGATGAGACAAAGAATAAAGAAATTTTTCTTAATCTGCTCAGCAATGCCATAAAATATACACCTTCAGGTGGAAAGGTTACAATAAGAACAAAAGAACTTCCGTGTGCCAGAGAAGGATATATGCGTGTGCAGAATGAAGTAATCAATACAGGTATTGGTATGAGTGAGAAATTCCTGCCATCGTTGTTTTCTGCTTTTGCACGTGAACGAAATACAACCGCAGGAAAGGTTGCAGGAACAGGTCTGGGAATGCCGATCATAAAGAAATACATTGATATGATGGGAGGGACCATTGAAGCGGAAAGTGCTCTGGGAAAAGGAAGCAGGTTTACTGTTGTTCTGGAACACAGGATTGCTGATAAAGTATATTATGAACAGAATGCGGAAAAATCTTCCGATAACAATGAAAAAAGAAATGTGCTCCAGGGAAAACATGTCCTGTTGGCTGAAGACAATGACCTGAATGCAGAAATTGCAGAGTTTATTCTGGAAGATATGGGACTTGTGGTTGACCGTGTTGAAGATGGAATCAGATGTGTAGCCCGGATGGAGCAGAAGCCTGCCGGAACCTATGATCTAATCCTTATGGATATCCAGATGCCGAACATGGATGGCTACAGGGCAACTGAGATGATCCGCAGACTGTCAGATAAGAACAAAGCAAATATTCCAATCATTGCCATGACAGCCAATGCATTTGAGGAAGACAGAAAAAAGGCATTGGAAAAAGGAATGAACGGACATATTGCGAAACCTGTGGATATTGAGAAAATGAAAGAGATTCTGCAAAATACTCTTAAGAGATAATATTGATTATCTTAACCGCTTGAATGCATTTTTCAAACTCGCTCCAGGTAATCGACAGAATGTGAAGGGAATATAGAAATTAAATGAGAGAAAAAGAATCAATGATCAGAACAGGAAAAAGGATTGTATGCATATGCATGATACTAAGCCTGATTCTGACCTGCATCCTGTGTGTAACACCCGCCACAGCAAAAGCTGCGGAGGAAGAACCCCCGGAAAGAGTTGTCCGCGTAGGTTCCTTCGAGGACACCTTTAATTATGTCAATGAGAAAGGCGCAAGGAAGGGCTATGGATATGAGCTTCTGGAAACTCTGTCCGGCTATACAGGATGGAAGTTTGAGTATGTCACCTGTGATTGGTCCAACTGTTTTGAAAAGCTTATAAACGGTGAATTTGATATTATGGGTGATATTTCCTATGCAGAGGAACGCGCAAAGCAGATGCTGTTTTCCGATGAACCTATGGGCGAGGAGAAATATTATCTGTATGCAGATCTTTCGGATACGGATATTTCAGTTTACAATTTCCAGACGCTGAATGGAAAACGGATCGGTGTGCTGAGAGGAACCCAGCCGGAGGTTATGCTCACAGAATGGGAGCAGAAATATGATCTGAAAACAACGCATGTGAATATAGCCAATAATGATGATGTGAACAGAAAGCTGGCAGATCATGAAATCGATGCCTTTGTTTCCCTGGAGGAGTCTTTGTGGGCTGCGCAGGGGATTTCCACAGTTGTAAATGTGGGAAAATCTGGTATCTATTATGCGATCAACAAGGATCATCCGGAGATCAAAGAAGAACTGGATAATGCCATGCGCAGACTGGCGGATGATAATCCATTTTATCTGGCAGATTTATATAAGCAGTATTTTTCCCTGGATTATACACCGATTCTTTCCGGTGAGGAGAAAAAATGGCTGAAAGAGCATGGGGCGATCCGCATCGGATTTCTGAAAGACGATGCAGGAATCAGTACCATAGAGATGCCGGAGGGCAGATTCAGCGGTGCAATGACTGATTATATTCAATATGCAACAGGTTGTCTGGGAAACCAGAAGCTGGACTTTGAACTGACAGAATATAACAGCTACGAGGAGGAGACGAAAGCCCTGCAATCGGATGAAATTGATATGATCTTTCATTTCAGTCAGAATCTGGACACAGCAGAGGAATACCATTTCGCTTTTACCAATACAGCCTGGACCTATAACCTGATGGCTGTCACCAATAAGACATCTTTTAATGAGAATGAATCAAACCGTATTGCAGTTCCAAAGGATGATCTGCCGTTGGAAAAGCATATTGAATATTACTATCCTCAGTGGGAAATCGTAGAGTGCGATTCTGTGGATGATGCGGCAAATCTTGTGATAAAGAAGCATGCAGACGGATTTGTCACAGGAGTTGCTTCTGCATCGGATTACAGTGAAAAATACAATTTATACAGTCTGCCTCTTTCAAACCCTGAGAAGTCTGCTTTTGCAGTAAAAAGCGGCAACCATTACCTGCTGTCCATACTGAATAAGACGATTAAAGCCATGCCCTCCAACATGCTTACAAGTGCCATCGCCATGTATGAGAGTACACCGGGGAAGGTTACTCTGGCAAAATTTGTAAAGGATAATCTGGCTGTAGTTTTACTGTGCAGTGCAGTGGTTATTATGCTGATTCTGATATCAATCCTGGGCTTGCTGCAAAAGGCGCGTCAGGCTGAGACTGTTGCAAAACAGGCGGCAGATGAAACACAACAACTGAACAAAAAGCTGCAGATTGCTGTGGAAAAGGCAGAGAGTGCGAACCTGGCAAAGACCAATTTCCTGAATAATATGTCTCATGATATCCGTACACCTATGAATGTGATCCTGGGATATAACCAGATGCTTGGAAAGAGACTGACAGATCCCAAACTTCTGGATTATCAGGAAAAGATAGAGCAGTCAGGAAATCTGCTTTTTGTCGATCATTAACAATGTGCTTGATATGGCGCGGATCGAGAGCGGAAAGGTAGAGCTGAGCGAGGATTATGTAAAAATAAGCAGTATGCTGAGAGAATTTTATGATGTTTTCGGAGAGGAAGCACAGCAGAAGGGGATTACTTTTTTACATGAGGATAATGTGGTACACCAGCATATTATCTGTGACGGCACCAAGATAAGAGAAATTATGATTAATCTTGTCAGCAATGCGATTAAATATACACCAGATGGTGGTACAGTATCTCTGACAACCACAGAACTTCCGTGCAGTGAGGAAGGATATGTGAGGATTAAAACAGAGGTTGCAGATACGGGCATCGGCATGAGTAAAGAATATCTCCCCATCATCTTTGAGTCCTTCAGCCGGGAACGGAATACAACAGTCGGAAAAATAGGCGGAACCGGACTGGGAATGTCTATCGTGAAAAATCTGGTTGATATGATGGGCGGAACCATCGAAGTAGAAAGTGAATCCGGAAAAGGAAGTCGGTTTACTGTTATACTTCAGCACAGGATTGCAGATGCAGGATGTTACGAAAAAAGATCAGAGCAAAAAACAGATGCTTCAGGAGAAATCCTTAAAGGAAAGCATGTGCTGCTTGCAGAGGATAATGACTTGAATGCAGAGATTGCAATGGAAATTCTGATGACAGAGGGACTGGTAATTGATAGAGTGGAAGATGGCATTCAGTGTGTCCACAGAATCGAGCAGTCTCCGGCAGGCACCTATGACCTGATCCTTATGGATATCCAGATGCCGAACATGGATGGCTACAGGGCAACTGAGATGATCCGCGGACTGTCAGATAAGAACAAAGCAAATATTCCAATCATTGCCATGACAGCCAATGCCTTCGAAGAAGACAGAAAAAAGGCACTGGCAAAAGGAATGAACGGACATATTGCAAAACCTGTTGATGCAGAAAAAGTTGAGAAGACTATTTATTTGGTTTT
>NZ_JBWLUT010000190.1:0-10125 GCF_056504575.1 Blautia sp. CGZ-1-C1 | reverse complement strand
ATCTGAAAATAGTTATTTTTCACAATCTGCAGCAGATTCCGGCTGTTTTTTTACGAAATCTGTTACATCGTGAACCCGCAAAATATCGCCATCCACCCGGAAATGGATATCCTTTTCTCCAAAAGGCATCCCATACGATCTGGTTGGATCATTCTGGTAAGCCGGGCGCGGATCATCCGCAAGCACTTCTATCACTGCTTCTCTGCTCTCCTCCGGTATCTTTTCCAATAATTCCGGGGGAAATTCTACATTCAGATGATGGTCTTTGGAATATTCGGTAAAACTTCCTGTTGCTTCCGGATGGCAATCCGCATAAGGAATATATGGTTTAATATCGAAAATCGGTGTTCCATTCATCAGATCCGCACCTTCTACATAAAGTACAGGGCTGTCCGGCTCATCCAGAACTACTTTCTCAAGCTTCACACAGGATAATCCTATGGAATTGGGACGAAAGGGAGATCTTGTGGCAAAAACTCCCTTTTCTCACATTTCCCCCAAGCCTGGGCGGACGGACAGTCGGTGACCACTTTGTCCTCTTTGCCTCTGAAAACTCCCAGATCAGCCAGATATGACTAAACTCCTCCAGACCACGGCAGGCATCCACATTACGATATTCCGGCTCGAATACGATTCTCGCTTTAAGTGCCCCTACACGGCCACTCTGCCTGGGGATACCGAATTTCGTCGGAAAATCATTTTCTATATGTGCGATTGGAATCATTGTGTTATTCTCCTTTTTACCTTTTTCATAAAATGATGTTAGGATCAAAAGGCATTTTGCCCCTAACTTGATATCTACGAATTGCTCCGCTACAAATCAGCTCCCGCAATTCTCATAAAATAATAGCCCGGAAAAATAACTCTCCGGGCTATTATTGTTATTTCTTCTGTGCGAAATACTCTTTTGTAAGTGTAATGGCGGTTCCTGAAAGCAGGAATACACCAATTAAGTTGGGGATTGCCATGAGACCGTTGAATGTCTCAGCAATACTCCAGAGAAGTCCCAGATCTACAGTTGCACCAATGATTGCCACTAATGAATAGGCGATCATAAATGGGCGGATAACTTTTGCAGAGAATAAAAATTCAATACAGCGTGCTCCGTAAAGTCCCCATCCGATAATCGTTGAAAATGCAAAGCAACACATGGCAACTGCCGTAAAGATAGAAACCCAGCCTCCGTATGTAGCAGTAAATCCGGAAATTGTAAGTTCTGCACCTGCCGCTGCACCGTAATTTACCGGCACGCCGCTTACAAGGATCACAAGTGCTGTCAGAGTACAGATCACGATCGTATCTGCAAATACCTCAAAGATACCAAACATACCCTGTTTTACAGGTTTGCTTGTGTCTGCACAGGCATGAGCGATAGACCCTGTACCAAGTCCGGCTTCATTGGAGAAAATACCTCTGGAAACACCCTTTTTCATACTGAGGAAAAAGCTTCCGATCACACCGCCTGTCACTGCTGACGGATTAAAAGCTCCATAAACAATATCATGGAAAACTGCCGGAACTCTTCCGATATTTAAGATTACAACACCCAATGCAAGTACAATATAAAACAATGCCATAAACGGCACCAGCTTCTCGGAAACACTTCCGATTCGCTTGATACCACCCAGCAGTACCATACCAACCAGCAGCGTGATCACAATTCCAAGGATCAGATTCAGTCTGCCTGTGGAAGACTCTGAAATCACATTAAAGTTAATAAGAGCTGTATCAATTGCTGTTGTAATGGTATTTACCTGAGTAGCATTACCTGTTCCAAATACAGTCAGTACACCGAATGCAGAATAAAGAACTGCAAGAAATCTCCAATTCTTTCCCAATCCGTTCTTAATATAATACATAGGCCCGCCTACATAATCTCCATGTCTGTTTCTCTCACGGAAATGAACTGCCAGAGTAACCTCTGTAAATTTCGTGCACATTCCAAGGATTGCGGAAACCCACATCCAGAATACAGCTCCCGGTCCGCCGATGGCGATAGCTCCGGCAACACCGGCGATATTTCCAGTACCTACTGTACCTGCCAACGCAGTACAGACTGCCTGGAAAGGTGTCATGGAACCGTCAGAGGCCTCTTTTTTCTTAAAAATTCTTCCCAGTGTGGTTTTAAGCGCATACGGGAATTTGCGGATCTGGACAAACCCGGTCCGCAGGCTCAGGTAAAGCCCTACGCCGATAATACAGATCATAGCCGGGACACCCCAGATAAAATTATTTACGACGTTATTGATGGATTCAATTGTCTGAAGCATGTTAAATAAACCTTTCTTTCGTGTAATAATAACAGTTTAGCACTTTTTTCACCGTATGTACAGGAAAAATTCTATCAAGATAAAGCATTAAAGCATAACAGATTATCGGAACAAACAACTAAAACCATCCGCTCTACTGCCTGCCATACCTGTATCTCTGCTTCACAGTTTGATCAAAAGTCAAAATAACGTATAAATTTGTCATAATTTCAGTAGCATTTCTCCACTCAGCCCTCTATTATTATAGATAGAAAATCAAGGAAAACACTTGTGTATTTTCCAATAGTACTTAAACGCTTCAGTTATTAATTTAACATTTTTCAACCTAAGGAGGACATGACAAAATGATTCAGAAATATACTTACGGGACCCCATTTGAAACCGATGCCATCGTAACTTCTATCCCGGCTTCTAAGGGAACTCCTGCATACGGAACTATCTCCACAGAGAACGGCTTCTCTTTTACTTATGACATGGATGACAACGATGTTGTCTATGGTCTGGGCGAATCAAACCGCGGAATCAACAAACGTGGATACGTTTATGAGAGCAACTGTTCCGACCAGCCAAACCATACAGAAGATAAAATCTCCCTCTACGGAGCACACAACTTCCTCGTAATCTCCGGAAAACAGACTTTCGGTCTCTTCGTTGATTATCCCGGAAAACTGAAGTTTGATATCGGTTACACACTCTCTTCCCAGTTAAAGATCACCTGTGAGGATGCAGATCTTTATCTGTATGTGATCGAGGTTGAAACCCCTTACGATATCGTAAAACAGTTCCGTAAAATCATCGGAAGAAGCTATATCCCGCCTAAATTCGCATTTGGTTTCGGTCAGAGCCGCTGGGGATATACAACTGCTGACGATTTCAGAAAAGCCGCTGACGGATATCGTGAAAACAATATTCCGATCGATATGGTATACATGGATATCGATTACATGGAAGACTACAAAGATTTCACAGTCAATCAGGAAAACTTCCCTGACTTCGAAGCCTATGTCAATGAAATGAAAGAAAAAGGTATCCACCTTGTCCCGATCATCGATGCAGGTGTCAAGGTAGAATCTGGCTATGATGTTTATGAAGAAGGCGTTGAGAAGAACTACTTCTGCAAACGTGAAAACGGCAGTGATTTCGTTTCCGCTGTATGGCCGGGCTGGACTCATTTCCCTGATGTCCTGAATGCAGATGCCAGAGCATGGTTCGGACAGAAATACGAACGTCTCATTTCAAAGGGAATCGACGGTTTCTGGAATGACATGAACGAACCTGCAATGTTCTGTACACCGGAAGGCGTTGCTGAATTAAAAGAATACATCAAAGACAACTTCATGGACAAGGAAGAAGCACCTGGATTTACACTCGGTGATAAAGTAAACGTCCTTGCAAACAATCCGGAAGATTACAAACGCTTCTATCACAATGTAAACGGTCAGAAAATCCGCCACGACAAGGTACATAACCTGTTTGGCTATAACATGACCCGTGCAGCAGGTGAAGCATTTGAAAAAATCGCACCTGGCAAACGTTTTCTGATGTTCTCCCGTTCCTCCTATGTGGGAATGCACAGATACGGTGGAATCTGGATGGGAGACAACAAATCCTGGTGGTCACACATCCTTCTGAACTTAAAGATGCTTCCATCCCTGAATATGTGCGGTTTCCTTTACACAGGCGCAGATCTGGGCGGTTTCGGTGCAGATACCACACGTGACCTGGTACTGCGCTGGCTGGCACTTGGTGTATTCACACCTCTTATGAGAAACCACTCCGCTCTGGGAACCAGAGAACAGGAAGCTTACCAGTTCGAGAATATCGAAGACTTCCGTCATGTAATCGGTGTCAGATATCGCCTTATTCCATATCTGTACAGCGAATACATGAAAGCAGCATTAAACGATGACATGATGTTCCGTCCGCTGGCATTTGACTACACAGACGATGCATTCGCAACTCAGGTAGAAGATCAGCTTCTTCTCGGAAACGAAATCATGATCGCACCTGTTTATACACAGAATGCAAAAGGCCGCTATGTATATCTGCCGGAAGAAATGATGTTCGTAAAATTCCTGCCGGATGGAACCATCTCTCAGGAGATTCTTGAAAAAGGACATCACTATGTAGAAGTTGCCCTGAATGAAGTTCCACTGTTTATTCGCAAAGGAAAAGCTATTCCGGTTGCTGATGTTGCTCAAACAGTAAAAGATATTGATCCGGCTACTATCCGCATGATCGGATATGAGGGAGCTGAATATGACCGTTATGATGATGACGGGATAAGCACTTTGTAATTTAACCGAATCAGTCAGATTTACCTGCCACAATTGCAGAAATTACCAGACAGCAGTTAAGAATTGAACGAAAAGTCACCTCATAAAAAATAAAAAGAAACAGTCACATATATCCAATGAATATCAATATATTCTTTCAGTTATGTGACTGTTTTCTTTTAACTTATTAATTCTCCAAAAGAACCTGGTTTTGCCGGAACAAAATTTCCACCTTCATCAATTGTTCCAAATTTTTCCTGATATTCTCCTTCAGTACGCGAAATTTTAGGTTTTTATTCGCTTTAGCAGATTCTACTCCTGGGGAGAACATACTCATACCCATTGTATCCATGGAAGCCATACTTACGCTGTAGGGCTTTCTATCCTCCCCATAGAAACGCTTCTCCGAAGAAGTGGGCAAACCTATAACATAAGAAGTAACATACTTACTTAATTCCGTTAAAAATTAATACGTGTTCCATGCAGGAACATCGGAATCACCTCCAACATAATAGGATTATCTTTTTCAATCATCTTCAATCATTTTGTTCAGCATCAAAATATCTATTTTCCTCCATACCTCGTTTCCAGCTATTCCATCAATTGTTAACCCTTCTTCTTTCTGAAAGTTCTTTATTGCTTCCGTTAGTTCTTCATTTGATTTTGTAACAGAGTTTCCATTGTAATATTGTAATTTTTCCAAACATTTTTTTAACAACTTCATATCATCATTTTCTGTTACAAAATATGTCTCATTATTTTCTGTATTTATCACAGCAACAACTTCCGTAAATAATGAATCACCTTCCCTGATATTTTCCGGGTCAAAAGGCAAAATCGGAATATTTTCTAAAGATCCATATTCAAAATATAATTCATTCAATAAATGAATACTTGTCTGAAATTTCTCCTGCTGTTTCAATTCTTCTTCCGTATAGTTTTCAAAAAATAAAGTGTTATAATAATATAATATTTTATTCATTTTATCTACATCATCCAGATTCTCCTTTTCCAGTTGATCCATTGTCCCTGTTTCACGAGCCCACACATTATTCGAACAAATACTACAAATAAAGATAATCATCAATAACACTGCGTTTTTGCTTCTGTTATGTTTCATTTGATACTTCTCCTTTCTTCAGATACATTTCAGTTCTTCTTACTTATATTTAAATGATAACACATTCGTCGCAAAATTTTGTGAAACAGCGAAATTCATATATAAATTGGCGAAATTCGTTTTTTCAAAACATATTGTGTTTTTTATAAGGTTTTTTTCCACAATTCCTCTCCAATATTTCTGTAATGTTGCACAAACAGTAAAAGATATTGAACCCACTTCTATCTGCATGATCAGATATGACTGTTTTCTTTTTGAAATCTGTTTTATTACAGCTTCACAATCATTGTATTTTCCTCTTTAAAAACTATTTCCCCCAATGAACTTAAAAGTGCTACATTAACCCCTTCATATTTTTGATATTCACAGCTTCCAATAAAAATATAATTCACCTCATATTTTTCAAGCAGTTCCTGTACTTCTTTTTTATCTGTTGAAGTATAAATAGTTTCCACGTCTGTTCTTCTTTTGTTTTCTTCATCAAGATTATTTCGCCATAACCATTCATGAACATACCATCCCAATACCGTCGGCAAACCTGTCATAGCAGAAACCCGGTTGTCATAGTCTTTATAACTGTCGCCGCAAGCTTCAAGAACGGTTGGCTGACCTGTAATATTTTTATTCAGCCATCGTATTGCTGCCGCATCTTCAGGAATGGCATTTTCTATATAAGCAGTTGCATTGAGAGTTTGGTATTTATTTTTCAGAGGAAAACCTGTAAACCAATTTGTTGTAGCATTTACGAAATATCCACAGGTAGATATAAGAAGTATTATTGCCATTCCCCCAACGGTTATCTGCACTTTTGATAATCTTACCTTTTTCTCATATCTATTATCCAATTTAGTTTCTTGCAAAATTTTTATTCTGTCTGCCACAAAAAATACCAGAATATACGACATCATAAGCGCAAAAAGTATATATGCCTGATAAGTCAGCTTAAACATAGTATTTGCTCTTGGTGCTGTTTTTTCATAGATATCTCTTACATAAACGATTTCCGGAATCAATATTAGTCCCATTGCACAAAGAGAAAGTACAACTCCGTATAAATCAGAAACATTAATTTTGTAAAATAAATTCCTGTTTTTTTTATTTGTAAAATTCCTATTTTTTATCAGCGTAGATACGACAAATAATCCACATATAAGCAATGGAAAAGCCCATAATACACAAAACTGATAAAACGCCGTATGAATTTTCACTATTCCGATTCCCTGTACCATAACACTTTTAAACTGTAAATGGAATGGTAACGAAATCAACACCGCAGTCAGCAGAAGTTCTATCCATTGCACAACACTCCATTTTATACCGGTTCTCATATCTGAAGGTTTCATATCTGTAAAATTAAGATATCTCTTCAAATTTCCAAAAAACAGTGTTCCACATATTACAACATAATAAATCATAAAATCCCATGTATTTGAAAACAGGAAAATTCCAAGGAACAGTCCCAGCAGAAATATCTCTTTCTGTTTCCAGCTTTTACCGGAATTTCTTTTTATCCATGCATATAAAATCCCCAATACTGCCAAAACAAAAAACACATTAATCACATGCGCATGTAAATCCCCAAGAACAAAAGAATATGAAGGAAATTCATGAATTGTCTCGTCCCCTGTCACAGGTGGATCAAATCCTATAAATCGTGTTGTGCCTGGAAACCAGTAATCTTCTCTTATCCCCAGTAATGTAAAAATTTTTCCATATATAATATAATGAAGGTTTCCACTCATGGATACAGATAAACCTGCTAAAATACCTCCAAAATCTGTTGTCCATGCTCTTCCCCTTTTACCTAATTTATCCTTAAGCATCTGGCGCACAAGACTAAATGGCAATACAAACGCAAATGCAGCTATCATGGTACGCATAAGATTGTATGTAATCTCTACCTTTGTTCCTGTAAGTTTCGTAAGAAACACCGCAAAATATTGACCACCATAATAGTAGTTAAAAGCTTTGCCAGCATACCACATATCTTCTGACGGAAGTGTTGTGCTACGCATCATAGACTTCATAAAACCAAAATCCATATATTTTTCAGTTCCATGAGCTGCCGGATGAAATCCTGCCATATATGTCCATAAAAGAAATACAACAAAGAAAATCACTTCTTCCCAATAAACAAGTTCCATATGTTTCCACGGAAAAATCTTTCTTTGTTTTCCATATATTCCATAAGCAATACTGCTCCCCCCACATAAGGTAGTAATTACGATAGAACTCAATGTGGTAAAGTGAACCACTTTTATAGAAGTCAAAATCCATACTCCATATCCGCATATCACTATTGCTATAACCTTTGAATACATCCATCCATTATCATCAAAACCTTTGAATATCTGAGCCGTTATCGGCATAAATACCAATCCAAGAATCCATAAAATTTCCCACCATATCATGAATGTAAAGAAATCGGATCCTAACAGCCAAAAAGCAACTCCTATCAATAGCCCTGCTGCCAGTAATTTAAATTTATTTACTTTTTTCATAATAATATATTTCTCCATGACTTTTTTTAATTCTTTTCTCATTCTCCTTTTACATATATTTCATTTCTTCTTACTTTGTATTTGAATAATATCATATTTATTGCAAAATTTTCTAAAATGGCGGAATTCATATATAAATTGGCGAAATTCGTTTTTCGAAAACATATTGTGGTTTTTTATGATGTTTTCTGTCACAATATTTTCCCTCTTGACTAATTTTCTGCAAAATAAAAGACAGCGCAGTCCTACCACTACACTATCTTTCATAGATTCTACATAATTTATAAGTACAGCATTACCTTTACAGTAAAAATCTGATTTGTATTCGAAACATCCATAAATCCCTGATATTTCTCTACCATCTTCCTGACATTTGCAAGACCAATGCCATGTCCTTTTTCTTCCTTCGTTGACAATAATTTATTTTTCTCTACAGCCAATTCATGTTGAAAGCTGTTTTTTATTTCCATGGAAAAGCATGCCCTTTTCAGTCGTCTATATCCACTGACATCCATTTATCTTTCGTCTGTTCTGCTGCTTCTATTGCGTTCTCTGTCAAGTTTCCCAAAATCACATTCAGATCAAATGCTGATATACACAAATCAGATGGTACCCGTACCTCATACTCTACATGATTCAGTTTCTTTTTTGCCTGTCTGTCCCCAGAAGATAATTCAGCAGACTGTCAAGATTCTTATTCCCACAACTGACCAGTTCAGACTGATTCTGCATATACTCCCCCATGTCCTGTATATATTTCCGAATTTCTTCATTATTCTGATTTGCAGCCATAAGTGCAAGTTCTCCCAGATGATTTTTCATATCATGGCGTAGAGCTTTTACTTTCTCTTCCGATTGCATCAACACATCCAACTGGTGAGAATAAATGAGCATTTGTTTTTCCATAAGAGATTGTTCTTCCAGTTTCTTATACGCACTTATCAGAACATCATATAAATAGAAAATCAATAATACAACTGCCAAAACACAACATCCAAATAACACCAGCAGGATACGATTTTTTAGTTCCTGTTCAACAATAAGCAATTCTGCCAGACAAAGTGCTGAAATAACCGCCAGTATCATCCCATGCGGAGTTTTATCTTCTCCTTTATTCTTAATCAAGATTTTTTCTGAAATAACATCGCAAATCAGCAATAATAGTACAGTTATATACGCAGCACATTCACCGACTTTCCCTGTTATTGAATAATCTGTCAATAAATGAACAGATACTAAATCACATCCCATATTAGTTCCATATACAAGTAGTGTCACAAATATTTTCTTTTTCAATGCTCCTTCATAACACACTGTAATCAAAAAAATCAGCACTATATTTGTTATCACACTCATACCTGGCGAACAAAATATCAGATGCACTCCTGCTGTCAAAATAAAAAACAATACATAACAGGCTCTTTCTTTTTTTCTTTTCCTCAATATCTGTCCAAAAGAACAATCTCATAAAGCGATAGATTATATATGTACGCAAAAGATTCGTGCTTAATGTAGTTATCAACGCAAACATTTACTCTCTTTCCCTCCACACACGCTCTGCCAGTTGCTTTCTCACTGATTTCCGATATGGCTGGCTGATTGGAATTGTATCTCCGTTTTTCTATTTTCACAGATTCATAAGAACATTCTTCGATATAATCAAAATTGATCAGATACGACTGATGAATCTGAATGAAATTTCCCGGAATTTTCTTTGCTATTTCTTTCAGTTTGCCATTAAATTCTTTCTGTCCGTCTTTTAAAACCAGATGCACTTTTTCACTCTGACTGCTGAAATACAGAATATCTTTATATAGCACCTTGAAATAATATCCACTGCCAAAGTACTCGAAAATACCTTTTCTGACTTCCGAAATTTTCTGAATCCTGTTCATGACATTCCCAACTTTTATTTTGTCTAAAGGTTTGATCAGAAAATCTGTAGGCTGTACACGAAA
>NZ_JBWLUT010000189.1:0-2279 GCF_056504575.1 Blautia sp. CGZ-1-C1 | reverse complement strand
TCTTCATACTGTTTTTCCCCCTTTAGGTTTTATAACGGTACACTATTATAAGCCGTTCTGATACACCAATTCTTTAGCAAGTCAATGTGTCAGTTTAACGCATTAAAGTATTTCCGTGTATGATAAAAGGGCCTTATATAATTAAGCCCTTTTATCTCAGTAAGCAGTCCATTACCATTTTTTATATGTCCGGTAATATATCTTTCCTGCTTTCACTATTCTCTTTTCAACCAGGCTCAGGCTTTGTTCTTACGTCCGCAGCACTGTTTGTATTTCTTACCGCTTCCGCATGGACACGGATCGTTCGGATATACTTTGATCTCTTTTCTCTGAACTGGTTTCTTCGGACCGGCGCTGTCATCTTTGTTTGTTCCGGTAACTTTGGCAACCTGTTCACGCTCGATTTTCTGCTCTACATGTACATGATACAGCATACGAAGTGTATCTTCCTGAATAGATGTGATCATGTTGTTGAACATCTCGAATGCGCTCATCTTGTATTCAACAACCGGATCTCTCTGTCCGTAAGCAGCAAGTCCGATACCCTGACGAAGAATTTCCATATCATCAATGTGATCCATCCACTTGCTGTCGATGCATTTCAGAAGTACAACACGCTCTAATTCACGAAGCTGTTCCGGTTCCGGGAACTCTGCTTCTTTTGCTTCATAAAGCTTCACTGCCTCTTCTTTCAATGCATGCTTAATCTCATCACGTTTCTTACCTTTTACAGTCTCAAGAGTAAGCGGCTGAACCGGAATAACCGGGAGAAGTACGCCGTTAAATTCATTCAGATCCCACTCTTCGGAATCTACATCATCAGAGAAACACATATCTACATAAGTATCAACTGTATCCTGAATCATCTTGTAGATTGCCTCACGCATGTTCTCACCATCAAGAACCTGACGACGCTCTTTGTAGATGATCTCACGCTGCTCATTATTTACCTGGTCATAATCAAGAAGATTCTTACGAATACCAAAGTTGTTAAACTCAATCTTCTCCTGTGCTTTCTCGATTGCATTTGAAAGCATCTTATGTTCGATCTGTTCATTCTCAGCAACACCCAGAGATGTAAAGATCTTCATCAGTCTCTCAGAACCGAACAGACGCATCAGATCATCTTCCAGGGAAATGTAGAAACGGGACTCACCCGGATCACCCTGACGACCGGAACGTCCACGCAGCTGATTATCAATACGTCTGGACTCATGACGTTCTGTACCGATGATCATCAGACCGCCAGCCTCTCTTGACACATCATCCAGCTTAATATCAGTACCACGGCCCGCCATGTTAGTAGCAATCGTAACTGCTCCTGCCTGACCTGCCTGTGCTACGATCTCAGCTTCCAGTTCATGGAACTTCGCGTTCAATACATTATGTTTGATTCCCTGTCTCTTCAGCATACGGCTGATAAGTTCGGAAGTTTCGATTGTAATTGTACCAACCAGTACCGGCTGCTGTTTTGCATGAGCCTCAACTACAGCATTGACAACTGCGTTGAATTTCTCTTTCTTTGTCATATAAACAGCATCTTCATGGTCAACACGGATTACCGGTCTGTTCGTCGGGATTTCTACAACGTCCATTGCATAGATATCACGGAACTCTTTCTCCTCTGTGATAGCTGTACCGGTCATACCGCCCTTCTTGTCATATTTGTTAAAGAAGTTCTGGAATGTGATCGTTGCCAGAGTCTTGCTCTCACGTTTGATCTTAACATGCTCTTTTGCTTCAATCGCCTGATGAAGACCGTCAGAATAACGGCGTCCCGGCATGATACGTCCGGTAAATTCATCAACGATAAGAATCTCATCATCTTTAACAACATAATCCTGATCCTTATGCATCAGGTTGTGCGCACGAAGAGCAAGGATAATGTTATGCTGGATTTCCAGATTCTCCGGATCAGCCAGGTTCTCAATATGGAAGAATTTCTCAACCTTATGAACACCCTGCTCAGTAAGGTTTACGATCTTATCTTTCTCATTTACAACGAAGTCACCTGTCTCGATAACTTCCTCGCCCATGATAGCTGCCATCTTTGTCATCTCGTGGCTGGCTTCACCACGCTCTAACTGCTGGGCAAGGATATCGCAGGCTTCGTATAATTTCGTAGACTTTCCACTCTGACCGGAAATGATAAGAGGTGTACGCGCCTCATCGATCAAAATGGAGTCGACCTCATCGATGATACAGTAGTGCAGATCTCTCTGTACCAGCTGTTCTTTATAAATAACCATGTTGTCACGCAGATAATCGAAACCAAGTTC
>NZ_JBWLUT010000188.1:0-27900 GCF_056504575.1 Blautia sp. CGZ-1-C1 | reverse complement strand
ACAGTGAAGTTCTGGACAGTGCAGAAAGTAAGATCAAACTTCCGTTTCCACTGCCGGGATTTAAGAATGAAGAAGAGCTGAGACATCTTGATAAGACGCTGAAACATTTGAATGTTTTGCTTATCATCAAGAAACATCCGGTGCAGAAAGAATGGGGCATAGAAGAGGATGCTTTTGAGAATATTCGTTTTGTGAATCAGGAAATGCTGGATCAGAAAGAAATACAGCTGTATGAACTGATCAGCGCCAGTGATGGACTGATTTCAGATTATTCATCGGTAGCCGTCGATTATATGCTGCTGAATCGGCCACTGGCTTTTGTGCTGTCAGATATGCAGCAATATAAAGAGACCAGAGGCTTTGTATTTGAGAATCCACAGGAATATATGCCAGGCGAGAAAATTTATGATCTTAAAGGTTTGGAGGAATTTGCTGTACATGTGTCAGGAGAAAAGGACCTGTACCGGGAAGAACGAAGAAAATTGCTTCCGGTTATGCATCAGATGCCTGTCAAAGAAAATTATTCTAAGGCATTGGCAGAGTTTCTGAAATTATAAAGTCCTATGATTTATCGGTTGAAGACATCATCAGTAATAGCTTAGAACGTGTTTGAAAAATGCAATAAAAATGTAAGAAATGGAGAACATTATGGAAAAGGTAATTGGATACACACAGGGAACTTTTGATATGTTTCATATTGGCCATCTAAATCTCATCAAAAACGCAAAACGTCATTGTGACTATCTGATCGTTGGTGTAAATGCTGATGATCTGGTGGAATCATATAAACATAAAAGACCAATCATTCCGCTGGAAGAGAGAGCGGAGATCGTTCGTGCGATCAAATATGTAGATGAGGTAATTGTTACTACAACTCTGGATAAGAAAAAAGTATGGGAAAAAATACGATTCAATGAGATCTATATCGGAGATGACTGGAAAGGTAACGAGCGCTGGGAAAAAACAGGAAAAGAGATGGAAGCACTCGGAGCAAAGCTTGTATATCTTCCATATACGAAAGATACTTCATCAACCATGCTTCGTGAAAAATTAAAAGAGTTTTAAGGAGTGTTTATATGGGAATCCAGAAGAAAGTCAAGAAGAAAATAAAGAAAATTAAAAATGCGGCAAAAAAAATCCAGAAAGTAAAAGCCCAAAAGGGCAGAAAAAGCAATGCTTTCTGAATTGTGGGCAACCATCACATATGGAATTTATGATGGACGTACGATCAGACGTATGAAGAAGTTTCCACCGGCATTAATAGAAAACAGAATGCTTTTTGAGACAAATGATGATTTTACGGATAATGGTCGTGCACTGTTTGATTATCTGGTTGAAAATGGATACAACAAAAAATACGAAATCATATGGCTGGTTCATGAGCCGGAAAAATATAAAGAATATGCCGTAGAGAATGTGAAATTCGTAAGAAACTTTAAGAAAGGTTCTACAATCCGAAGAGCAGAAGCGTATAAATATGCTCTGACATCCAAATATATTTTCTATACTCAGGCATTTAACTGGATTGGAATGTCAAGAAGAAATCAGCTCTTTATTGATCTCTGGCATGGATGCGGATATAAGGCAAATAAAAATGGACGTAAGGTATTTTTTGATTATTGTCTGGTTCCCGGAGATATCTTTATTAAAACAAAGATGGAATTCTTTGGATGTACTTCCAAGAAACTTCTCTCTTTTGGATACCCGCGTTATGATATGATGCTCAGAGGAAGCAAAAAGGCAGACGAGTTTAAGGAGAAGCTGCTGAAAGAAACGAACAGTGAGAAAATGATTCTCTGGATGCCGACATACAGACATGCTTCCAGCGAACGTCTCAATGAGGAAACATTGAATAATGAATTTAATATTCCGATTATTGACGATGCAGACAAACTTCTTGAACTGAATAATTTCTGTAAGGAAAATCATATTCTGATCGTTATCAAGAAGCATTATCTCCAGATTCCGTATGATTTTGGTGAGAATGTTCTTACAAATATTGTTTATCTGGAAAATAAAGATCTTGCTGATAACGAATTACAGCTTTATGAATTCATCAACTGCTCAGATGCGCTTGTTTCAGATTATTCATCTGTTGCGATTGACTATCTGCTTCTGGACAGACCACTGGGCTTCACACTGGATGATTATGAAGCTTATACAGAGTCCAGAGGATGGGTATTTGATGATCCACTGGAATATATGCCTGGTGAACATATGTACAATATGCAAGATTTTGAGAATTTTATTTTGGATATCAAGAATGGAAATGATAAGTATAAGGAACAGCGTGCCAGTGTAAGAGCGAAAACACATAATGTGTGCGATAATTACTGTCAGCGTGTACTGGATTACTTTAACATCACTATGTAAAGCCATAACAGGAGAAGAAAGATAAATGAAAATATGTATTTGGTGTACTAAGATATTTGATCTTGGCGGAACTAAGCGAGTTGTCACACTCCTTGCAAATGAACTTGTAAAAGAACACGATGTAACGATCATGATATACCAGGATAGATTTAAAGAAGACCGCAATATGTACCATATGAGCGAAGATATCAAAGTGGACTTTATTGACAACAGTGAATTTGTCAATCGCCATCATACACCGGCTTTCTGCTGGCGTTATCTTGTTCAGAAACTGAATGCGAAATATGGAATTTTTAATAAAGAAAGATTTAACGATATCCTGGCAGATGCGATTTTCCCTAAGAAGACCAGGGAAAAATGGGTGAAGTATTTAAATGAGCAGAACTATGATATCATTATTACAACTGCCGGTCTGAGTCTTCGCCTTGGTATGCTGGCACCGGAACTGAATGCAAAGACGATTGGCTGGCAGCATAACTGCTATGCCGGATATCTGGATGTGCCTAATGTTGTATTCTGGAAACAGGAATGTCTGCTTCAGGAATATCTGCCCAAATTGGACAGATATATCGTCCTCAGTGATTATGATAAACGCGATTATAAGAAATTCCTGGATATTGATACAGAGGTTAAAATCAATCCGAGAAGTTTCGTAAGCGAACGCAAATGTGATCCAAAATCCAAGCGTTTTCTTATGGCTACCCGTTTCGTATATGCCAAGGGTCTTGACTTGATGATGGAATCCTTTGAGGAATTCTGCAAACAGGATGACGAATGGCAGTTAGATATTATCGGAGCCGGTGATCTTTGGAACCAGATCGTGGCAGATGCCAAAAGACGTGGTATTGAAGACAGAGTTAACTTTGTTGGCTATACCAATGAACCGGAGAAATATTATCTGAATTCATCTATTTTCCTTCTTCCGTCAAGATGGGAAGGGTGGCCGATGGTTATCATGGAAGCTTTTGAGTTTGGTCTTCCGGTTATCGCATTCCATACAGGTGCGATCGGATCTGATCATAGATGATGGAAAGACAGGATACCTGCCGGAAGCTTTTGATACAAAGAAATTTACAGATGCAATGTTAAAACTTGCCCATGACGAAGAGCTTCGCAGGGAAATGTCCAGAAATGCAATCTGGAAGTCAGAAGATTTTGCAATTGAAAAAGCTGTCAAAGAATGGAACCGTCTTTTCAACCGTGTGATGGGAATTGAGACATTTTATCAGAAGAATGAAAAGAAGATTCTTGAATGCAGGGAAAAATATCCGTTGAGAACCAGTTATGCTGAATTTGTAAAGGAATATCAGCTAAGGGATAAAACCATTCTTTACGAAGCGTTTGGCGGACGTGGAATGATCTGTAATCCGTATGCTCTTTTCCTGTACCTTCTGGAAAAAGAAGAGTATCAGGATTATACACATATCTGGGTTTTAGATGATTTTGAAGACAACAGGAAGCAGATTGAAAAATACGAGAAATATCCAAATGTAAGATTTGTAAAATATAAGTCAAAGGAATATTGTAAAGATCTTGCAACGGTAAAATATCTGGTAAATAATGTAAGTTTCCCAAGTTATTTCCTTAAGAGAGAAGGACAGGTGCTGATCGATACCTGGCATGGTACTCCGTTAAAGAACATGGGATTTGATATTCCGGGAGCTAATATTTCTCAGGGAAATACAGCAAGAAATCTTCTCAGTGCAGATTATATTGTTTCTTCAGGCCCTTACATGACTGAGACGGCATATAAGAATTCTTATAAAATGCAGAATCTGTATGAGGGAACAATCCTTGAAGAAGGCTTCCCGCGCAATGATAAACTGTTTGAGAATAATCGCGCAGAAATTATTCGGAAACTTCAAAGTTATGGCGTAAATGCAGAAGCGGATAAAAAAATAATCCTTTATGCTCCGACATGGAGAGGTGAGCAGTATGGTCAGCCGGATACAGACTTACAGGACGTATATAAACTGATTCAGATCATAGAAAACAGCATAGATACAAAAGAGTATCAGGTATTGGTTAAACTTCATCAGATCGTATATCATTATCTGAAAGAGAATCAGGTGGAACTGGGAGATGCTCAGGCGAAATTTATCCCTGCTACAATGGATACCAATGAGATTTTGTCTGTTAACAGATGTGCTTTCTTTCTGATTATTCCAGTGTTTTCTACGATTTTCGGTGCTTTGACAGGGAACCCGATTCTGTTCTATGTGCCTGATGCAGAAAACTTTGAAGATTCCAGAGGATTATATTATGGATTTGACAATCTTCCGGGACCGGCGGTATCTTCGCCGGCAGAAACTGGGTGAGCTGCTCAAAGATATTCCGGCAGCAGTAAGTTCTTATCAGGAGAAATATGCGAAAGCCAGAGTACAGATATGTTCCAAGAGATGACGGAAATGTCTGCAGACGAATCGTTGATGTGATGTTTGACGGAAAAGAACCGGTAAATCCGGTATACCTGAATAAAACAGATAAAGTAAAACTTTTGGTATATGCAGGTGATTTTAGTGATGCACCTGAGACAACGGCATTTTATCAATTCCTGAACAAAGTAGATTTTGAACATTTTGATGTCACTCTGATTGGGTAATGGCGCAAAGGAAGAGGAATCTGCAAAGAAATTGAATGAACTGTCAAAAGAAGTGAGGGTATTATACTGGAAACGTTCTTATCCTGCTACAGATGAGGAATATGTATGCCATAAGAAGTTCATGAAAGCAGAGGAAACAGAAGTGCCTGAGATGCTTCTTGATTTCTATAAGCGTGAGCTTCGAAGAATACTGGGAATGTCAAAGTTTGACTATGCTGTAGTATTTACAGATATGAAGAAGTTTTTCCCTGCAATGTCTGGTGCACTGGATGTGAAGCAGATATATGACATAGAAAACTGGCAGGAAGTTCTGAAATTTTAAAAAATTATGTAAGCAGTCTGGTAAGTATAAATTACTGGACTGCTTTTTATATTATAGAAATTTTTTTGTAGTATTTCTGATGACAGGAAAATATGATAAAGCTTTTCGGGTGCTACTGAAAACGGAGTGAACAGTAACTTTCAGGTGCGCAGATAATTGCGCATGGATTTTAAGGCATTTTTCTCCAGGCGACTGACCTGTGCCTGGGAGATGCCTATTTCCTGAGCCACTTCCATCTGAGTTTTTCCTTCGTAAAAGCGCAGTTCTATGATATGTTTTTCACGTTTGCTTAGACGCTTCATGGCTTCCCTGAGAGACAGATCTTCAATCCAGCGATCTTCTTTATTTTTGGTATCGCTGATTTGATCCATAACATAAAGAGTATCTCCTCCTTCGGTATAAACCGGTTCAAAGAGGCTTACCGGATTTTGAATCGCGTCCAGAGCGTATACGATCATTTCTTTTTCGATACCGATTTCCTGTGCAATTTCGGTGACTGTCGGTTCTTTAAGATGCTGTTTCATATAAGTTTCGCGGGTATAGATCGCTTTATATGCAATGTCGCGAAGAGAGCGGCTTACACGAATGCTGTTTTATCCCTTAGGTATCTTCGGATTTCTCCAATGATCATGGGAACGGCATATGTTGAAAATTTTACCTGTAGAGTTGTGTCAAAGTTATCGATTGCTTTGATCAGGCCGATACAGCCGATCTGAAAGAGATCATCTGCATTTTCGCTGCTGTTTTGAAATCTTCGTATCACACTGAGGACCAGCCGCAGATTTCCTTTGATGTATAATTCACGTGCCTGTTCATCACCTTTTTTGATACGGCTGAACAGTTCTTCTTTTTCTTCTGCATTAAGAACAGGAAGTTTCGCCGTATTGACTCCACAGATTTCTACTTTGTTCAGTGCCATCTTTTTTGAATCCTCCTTATTATCCTTAAACGTAAAACAGTAAAATTTACCTGATAATGTTTCAGTAAGAATGATTCTCAGATGGAGAATAATTATACTTTTAACTGGAAAATATAAAAAATATTGCCCCTTGACAAAGTAAAGGCTTAAAGCATATCGCTATATCCGCCTGACGCCGCAGCAGGTGTGGATATATGGTTATTTATGTAAACATTTTTCTTCTTCAATCTCCACAAGAATAATATCATCACCAATTCGGCAGATACATTCCCAGGGAATGAGATATTCGCTGTCATGTCCAAAAAGACAACACAGTTTTCCGGGACCAGGCACGATCAAAGCTGTCAGACGATTGGTTTTGCAGTCGAATTCTATATCAACAGGACATCCAAGACTTCGACAGGTACAGGTATTGATTACTTCTTTTTGCTTTAATTCGCAGATTCTCATAGAATTGGAAGATCCTTTCTGAATACAAAGAGTTATCCGTTACCGAGATTGAAATGAACAGTAACGTTATCTGATAACAATTTATGTATTTTTGCGAAAATTTATGCAAGTCCTTTTATTGACACTTCAAATAGAAATACAGTATAATAAACTCATACATAACTGTTCAGTACCATGTTTCTATGTGAAAATATCTCATGGGATAGTAGACTGCTGAATAGTTACAGCTATACAACATAATCTCACAGAAAACGTGATATGACTTAAAAAGGGGGGACGTCCTATGAAGTGTCCATTTTGTAATCAGGATAACACGAGAGTAGTTGATTCCAGACCGGTAGAGGATACAAACTCTATTCGCCGCCGCCGTTTATGCGATGCCTGTGGCAGAAGATTTACTACATATGAGAAAGTGGAGAGTATTCCGCTTACGGTGATCAAGAAAGATCAGAACAGAGAGCAGTACAGTCGTGCCAAGATTCAGGCAGGCATTCTGAGAGCGTGCTATAAAAGACCGATATCTATAGATAAAGTGGAAGAAATGATGGATGCCATCGAAGGGGAAATTTTTAATACGGAAGAAAAAGAAATTTCCAGCACAAAGATTGGAGAGATCGTGATGAATCATCTCAAAGATCTGGATGCGGTTGCTTATGTACGTTTCGCATCAGTGTACAGAGAATTTAAAGATGTCAGTACATTTATGGATGAACTGAAGAAGTTTATGAATTAACACATTAATATTGATCAGATGCTGTGAAAAAAAAGATAGCTGCTGTTTTGAGATAGCGGGGGAAAGACCGCATATATCAGACAGCAGTTTTTATATTACAGGTAAGCGGATTGCGAATATCCGATTGACAAATTATTTGGAAATATCCAAAATACAGATGAAAAATGGAGTATATTTTTACATTATAAAAAGCCGGCAGAATTAATTCCACCGACTTTTTATGTGTATTTTTTATGGGGTAGTTAACGAATTAAAAATTAAACAATACCCTGAGCTTTCATAGCATCTACAACTTTCTCAAAGCCTGCGATGTTAGCACCTACAACGTAGTTGCCTTCCATTCCATAACGTTTGGAAGCATCATCAACTTTGTTGAAGATGTCAACCATGATCTGATGAAGTTTTGCATCAACTTCTTCAGCTGTCCAGGAAAGTCTTGCAGAGTTCTGGCACATTTCCAGCGCGGAAGTAGCAACACCACCGGCATTAGCAGCTTTACCAGGCATAAATGTTACGCCGTTTGCCATAAGATAATCTGTTGCTTCACGGGTAGTAGGCATGTTAGCACCTTCTGCAACATATTTGCAGCCGTTTGCGATAAGAGTTTTAACGGCGTCAAGATCAAGCTCGTTCTGTGTTGCGCATGGAAGATAGATATCGCATTTGATATTCCAGATACCTTTTCCTTCTGTGTAAGTAGCGCCTTCAACACGATCAGCATATTCTTTGATACGTCCACGTTTTACTTCTTTGATATCTTTAACGATGTCAAGTTTGATTCCTTCCGGATCATAGATATATCCGTTGGAGTCGCACATAGCAACAACTTTACCGCCAAGTTCAGTAGCTTTTTCTACAGCGTAGATAGCAACGTTACCGGAACCTGTTACGATAAGAGTTTTACCGGAAATTGTATCGTTTTTAGCTTTAACCATCTCGTCAAGCATATATACAAGACCATATCCTGTAGCCTGTGTACGGATTAAAGATCCACCATAGGAAAGACCTTTACCTGTGAGAACACCTTCATATAATCCACGGTTTCTCTTGTACTGTCCGTACAGATAACCGATCTCACGTCCGCCTACACCGATATCACCTGCAGGAACGTCCATGTCAGCGCCGATATATTTGGAAAGCTCTGTCATAAAGCTCTGGCAGAATGCCATAACTTCTCTGTCAGATTTTCCTTTAGGATCGAAGTTGGAACCACCTTTACCGCCGCCGATTGGAAGACCTGTAAGAGAGTTCTTGAAGATCTGCTCAAAACCTAAGAATTTAAGAATTCCCTGGTTTACTGACGGATGGAATCTTAAACCACCCTTGTATGGTCCGATTGCGCTGTTGAACTGTACACGATAACCCTTGTTTACCTGTACAACACCTTTGTCATCTACCCACGGAACACGGAAAGAAATGATTCTTTCTGGCTCAACAAGACGCTCCAGAATGGAAAGTTTGCGGTATTCTTCTTCATTTTTGTCGATTACGACTTTAAGGGAGTCTAAAACTTCCTTTACTGCCTGATGGAATTCAGGCTCATTTGGATTCTGTGCTACGACTCTCTCGTATACCTCTTCAGTATAAGACATAATGATTTCCTCCTCGTCGATCGTTTAAGTTATAATTTTTAAATCGACGTTATTATACACTAAAGTGTTACAAATGGAAAGAGCCAAATGAAATTTTTTTATAAAAATTTTGTGAACAAATTTTGACTTGATAAAAAAAGTTAAATATGAGAAAATGTTAAGAATCATCCATATGATATTGGTCACTATAATTTCTGTAACATTTATGAGCCAGTAGCGAAAGCGGATTGCGAATATCCGATTGACACATGATCTGGTGAAAGAAAAAACAGTTTATATAAAATATAGACCAGATGGAAAAAAAATGCTATACTTTTATTAAATAGCTGAAAGCAGTTATTGTTTTAAGGTTACTGTTCACACACCACTATTCCGCGAGGTGTTTTGGCATGAATATGCCAAAATCCCGAGACATACAAGCCAAAATTCCATTGCCGCAGGCAATCTGGAATGAATTTTGGCTACGTTACTGTGAATGGAGTGAACAGTAACGTTTTAAGGTTTCGGTTACGATTCATTCTATACTTGTTATACCCGGTAACTTGCGGGATATTAGCAGTGAAAAGTAACATTATCGATCAGTATCTCATAACAGATCAGGGATGAAGAGGGGGATTTATTATCGACAAAATTGTGAAGAAAGGGGATTTAATTACATGGCGGGATTTAAAATGAAAGTAACACCTGAAATTGAAAATCTGACTGATATCTGCAAGGAGCATACAAGTCTGGATCTTTCTCTGTATGGAAAATATGATGTAAAGAGAGGTCTGCGTGACATCAATGGAAAAGGCGTTCTTGCGGGGCTGACACAGGTTTCCAATGTCAAAGCTACAAAGATCGTAGATGGTAAAGAAGTTCCATGTGCAGGCAGTCTTTCCTACAGGGGATACGATATTAAAGAACTGACAAAGGGCTTTATTGAAGACGACAGATATGGGTTTGAAGAAGTTACATATTTGTTGTTGTTTGGGAAGCTTCCTGACAAGAAGCAGCTTGCTGATTTTACAGAGCTTCTGGCTGATCAGCGGTCACTCCCGACAAATTTTGTCCGCGATGTTGTAATGAAAGCACCAAGTAAGGATATTATGAATGCTCTTTCAAGAAGCGTGCTCACATTATATTCTTATGATACAAATCCAGATGACACGTCATTGCCAAATGTACTCAGACAATGTCTGAATCTTATCAGTGTATTTCCACTGCTGTCTGTCTATGGTTATCAGGCCTATAACCATTACATAAAGGGAAAGAGCCTTTATATCCATAATCCGAAGAAAGAACTTTCAACGGCAGAGAACATTCTGAGAATGTTAAGACCAGATAAGAAATACTCACATCTGGAAGCGAAGATTCTGGATATTGCACTTATTCTTCATATGGAGCATGGCGGAGGTAATAACTCTACATTTACAACTCATGTTGTCTCTTCATCAGGAACCGATACTTATTCTGCGATTGCGGCAGCACTTGGATCCTTAAAAGGACCAAAACATGGCGGCGCAAACATTAAAGTTGTCAAAATGTTCAATGATATGAAGAAAGAAGTTAAGGACTGGAAAGATGAAGACGAAGTCCGTGCATACTTAAAAAAACTTCTTCATAAAGAAGCATTTGATCAGAAAGGACTGATCTATGGTATGGGACATGCCATCTATTCTGTATCTGATCCGCGAGCCGAAGTGTTTAAAACTTATGTGGAAACACTGGCAAGGGAGAAGGACAGAATGAAGGATTATGGTCTGTATTCTATGGTAGAACGTCTGGCACCGGAAGTAATTGCAGAGGAACGTCGTATTTATAAAGGGGTAAGTGCCAATGTGGATTTCTACAGTGGCTTTGTCTACAGTATGCTGGATCTTCCGCTTGAGCTGTTTACGCCGATGTTTGCAGTTGCGCGTATCGTAGGATGGAGTGCTCACCGAATGGAAGAGCTTATCAATGCTGACAAGATCATTCGTCCTGCATATAAGAACGTTCTGGAACCGGCGGTATACGTTCCACTTAATGAGCGTTGATCGTAAAAAATACAAATAAAGGAATAGCTGCAAATGTTTAAATGTTTTTTTCCGGATGAATATGTGGATTCTACTTATGTGATTGACTTTGATAATCTGTATGCGCAAGGATACAGGGGGCTTTTATTTGATATAGATAATACTTTAGTACCCCATGGCGCACCGGCAGATGAGAGAGCATGCGCATTGTTTGCACATTTGAAGGAACTTGGCTTTAAGTGTTGTTTCCTGTCGAATAATCAGTATGAAAGAGTTTCCTCTTTTAATGATGCGATAGGAGAATATTTCATAGAAGATGCACACAAGCCTTCAACGAAGAATTATATCAGGGCGATGGAACTTCTTGGAACTGACAGGAGTAATACGATTTTTGTGGGAGACCAGCTGTTTACTGATATATTTGGAGCGAAACGTGCAGGAATCCGTAATATTCTGGTGAAACCACTCAATCCGAAAGAAGAGATTCAGATCGTACTTAAGAGATACCTTGAAAGAATTGTGCTATATTTTTACCGTAAAGAGGAGGGGAATTCATGAACCATATTGTTATCATAGGATTTATGGGTTCAGGAAAAACAAAAGTAGGAAAACGTCTGGCAAAGGATTTTAATCTGCCGTTTATAGATGTTGACCGCGTAGTAAGTAAAAAGATGAACCTTACAATGAAAGAGATTTTTGAAAGATTTGGAGAACCATTTTACAGAGCACTTGAGACTACTGTAATTAAGGCTTTAATCGATGATCCGGAACTGAAGGTTATTTCACTGGGAGCCGGACTGCCGATGCAGGAGCAGAATGCCAAATATATCAAGAAGCTTGGGACTGTGGTATATCTGAAAGGATCTTACGCTACATTGAAGAAGAGACTGGAGAATTCCAGCAATAATCCTTTGATCGAAGGTGAAGATAAAGAAGACAAGATCAAGAAACTTCTGAAACAAAGAGATCCGGTTTATGCGAAGTTTGCGGATGTTGAGATGGTCACAGGAGACAAGCCTTTTGAGGATCTGATCGCCCAGCTTGAAGAAAAATTAAAAACATATGTAAAAAATAGTTGAAAAAAGCGTCGGAATATTATAAAATTAAATAAGAGTGTGTCACGAAGATGAAGAATGAGAAAGACACACACTTTGAACCGGCTGTTGCTGTAAATGCCATTTCAGAATGAAAACCGGCGGGAAACAGCATCGCTGAACTTGTACTATTAAGGAGGAAATATAACTATGATTTCAGCAGGTGATTTCAAAAACGGTATCACACTTGAAATTGACGGAAACGTATGTCAGATTGTTGAATTCCAGCACGTAAAACCAGGAAAGGGTGCTGCTTTCGTAAGAACAAAATACAAAAATATCATCACAGGAGCAGTTCTTGAAAAATCTTTCCGTCCTACAGAGAAATTCCCGGCAGCACGTATCGAGCGTGTAGATATGCAGTATCTGTATGATGATGGTGATCTGTACTATTTCATGAACGTAGAGACATATGATCAGGTTGGTCTTACAAAGGATCAGGTTGGCGATTCTCTTAAATTCGTTAAAGAGAACGAAATGGTTAAGATTTGTTCCCATAACGGAAACGTATTTGCTATCGAGCCACCTCTGTTCGTAGAACTTGAAGTTACTGAGACAGAGCCAGGATTCGCAGGAAATACAGCACAGGGCGCTACGAAACCGGCTACTGTAGAAACAGGTGCACAGGTTCAGGTTCCGCTGTTCGTTAACCAGGGCGATAAACTGAAAATCGATACAAGAACAGGAGAATATCTCTCCAGAGTATAATTGCAGGTTATCATTAAGGATTTGCGGTTATAAGAACGTAATCAGACTGCCATCGGTGAAGACCGGTGGCAGTTTTTGTATAGGAGGAATGAAGTGATGGAATACGTAACACTTGGAAAAACAGGATTAAAAGTTTCCAGAATGGGGCTTGGTGGAATCCCGATTCAGAGAATTGATGCAGAAGGAACAAAAAGTCTGCTACATAAACTGGCAGATCAGGGTGTGAATTATATTGATACAGCCAGAGGCTATACAGTAAGTGAAGAGTATCTTGGATATGCGTTAGAAGGCATCAGAGATAAATTTGTACTTGCAACAAAGTCTATGGCGCGCACAAAAGAATCTATGGCGGCAGATATTGAGAAGAGTCTTCATAATCTTCGCACAGATTATATTAATCTGTACCAGGTACACAATCCAAGTATGGAGCAGTTGGATCAGGTGCTGGCAGCAGGCGGTGCTCTTGAGGCATTACAGGAAGCAAAGGCGGCAGGCAAGATCGGACATATTGGATTAACTGCACATTCAACAGAAGTATTTGCACGTGCGCTGGAACTGGACTGGGTAGAGACGATTATGTTCCCATATTAATATCGTAGAGAGTCAGGGTGAGGAACTGATTGCAAAATGTAAAGAGAAAAATATCGGATTTATTGATATGAAACCACTGGCAGGAGGCGCTATTGAGAATGGAACACTGGCACTTCGCTATATCTGTGCCAATAAGAATGTCACAATCGTAATTCCTGGAATGGCAGAAGAGAAGGAAATGGAAGAAAACATCAAAGCCTGTCTTGATTCTTCTCCGTTAAATGAGAAGGAATTGAAAGAAATTGAAGAAGTCAGAGAACAGCTTGGCACAAATTTCTGCCGCAGATGTAACTATTGTGCTCCATGTAGTGTGGGAATCGATATTTCGGGTGTGTTCCTGTTCGCAGGATATCTTAACCGTTACGGACTGGGAGACTGGGCAAGAAACCGTTACAGTTCTCTTGCAGTGAAGGCTTCCGCCTGTATAGAATGCGGCAAATGTGAAACCAGATGTCCGTACCATCTGCCAATTCGCGAAATGTTGAAAGAATGTGCACAACAGTTTGGTGAATAAAAAACATCCACAGGGAATTACCCTGTGGATGTTTTTATGGACCTGGCGGGAATTGAACCCGCGTCCGAAAGCCTATTCATTAAGGCATCTCCCATCACAGTCGCTGTTTTAACATTCCCTCGGATGTACGCCCACCGACAGGCTTACAACCTTAGTAGCTTCATAATACATCTACCGGGGCAAAGCTTACCCGGCAAGGTTTCTCACATAGTCGACGCCAGATTCCTGAAGTGTGAGTGCATCAGGGCTGACGAGCAGCAATTAGGCTGCTAACGCGTACTGTTCGTCTGCGTTTATATTTAGGTTCCCGGTTGGTACGCAGTCCAGGAGTCTGCGGATGGCTTCCCCAACTTCAAAGCCCCCGTCGAAACCAGTACAAGCCCTGAATATGACTCTTGCTACGCTGTCCTTTTATAAAACTGCACTGGTGGTAAGACGAAAGCGTGTTTCTTAATGTTGGCATATATTATATGCCAGATGAATTTAATTATATGAAAGAATTTAAACGCTGTCAAGTCTATTTTTGCTAAAATTTCTTTTTGTTTCTTTTGTATGTTCACAAAACCTACATAAATCTTTGCTATAGTACCGTTATAGAAAATTACAGATGATTGTTCATATTTCAATTTCATATAAAATGAACAATGATTTAGCTGATGAAAGAAGAAGCAGCAGGGTAGGATACGAGCTGCTTTGAAAGATAAAAAAGAAAACGGAGGAGATAAAGATGGATGCATTGAAAATCCTGGTGGTAGATGATGAAAGTCGTATGAGAAAACTGGTAAAGGACTTCCTGACAAAGAAGAATTTTCAGGTGCTTGAAGCAGGTAACGGTGAGGAGGCTATGGATATCTTTTATGAAGAAAAGGATATCGCGCTGATCATTCTTGATGTCATGATGCCGAAGATGGACGGATGGGAAGTCTGCCGTGAAATCCGTAAAAATTCAAAGGTGCCGATCATTATGCTGACAGCGAGAAGCGATGAGAGAGACGAACTACTCGGATTTGATCTGGGAGTAGATGAATATATTTCCAAGCCATTCAGCCCGAAGATTCTTGTGGCGAGAGTAGAAGCAATTCTCCGACGTACCGGTCAGAGTAATCCGGAAGATGTGCTTTCGGCAGGTGGTATCGTGATAGACAAAGCCGCACATCTGGCTACCGTAGATGGCAATCCGATGGAATTAAGCTTCAAGGAATTTGAACTTCTGACTTATTTCCTGGAGAACGAGGGAATAGCTCTTTCCAGAGAGAAGATTCTTAATTCTGTATGGAATTACGACTACTTCGGAGATGCCCGTACCATTGATACCCATGTCAAGAAACTCAGAAGCAAAATGGGTGACAAAGGTGAATATATCAAAACTGTATGGGGCATGGGTTATAAGTTTGAGGTAGACGAATGACAGTAAATGAGAATACAGGTGAGAAAGGGCTTCCAGGTGAAAAAACTGATGAAAAAGAAATTCAAAAGAAATTAAAGAATGAGTCAGCGCCTGCTGAAAAATCACAAAAAAATAAGAAACGTATGAAACGAGTCAAAGCTAAAAAATTTCATTCTCTGAAGCATCAGATTTCAGTGTTGTTTATAGGATTGCTGTTATTATCTATTTTCGGCATTACTCTGATTAACGGTCTGTTTCTTGAAAAGTATTACGTGTCCAAGAAAGTGGAAGCACTAGAAGAAGCAAAAGTACTTTTATCCCAGATGAATCTGGATGATATACTAGAATATGACACAGATTCGGGAGAAGACACAAAAGAAGCAAAAGCTGAGATTCCGGATGAGATTGAATGGAACAGTTCCAGAAATAACCTTACGTGGATCATTGTAAATGAGGAGAACAGTGGATATTATTACTGGGGCGAGAATAATATGGCCAAGATGCTCCGAAGTAAATTATTCGGATATGTGAATGATCTTGATAAGGATATGGAGCGCAGCCGTATTCTCAAACAGACAGATACCTGTACTATGTGGCAGGTACATGACCGATTTGCAGGTATGGAATATGTAGAATGTTGGGGGCAGTTTGATAATGGCTATTATTTTCTGATCCGTTCTCCACTGGAAAGTATAAAAGAAAGCGCTGCTATTTCTAATAGTTTTTATTTTGTTGTAGGAGCGATCATAGTTGTGATCAGCGGATTGATCATTCTGGTAGTAACAAGTCGTATTACCCGACCAATCAGTGAACTGACAAAGTTATCAGAAAAGATGTCGGATCTTGATTTTGAGGCAAGATATCAGAGTTGGGCGGGAAATGAGATTGATGTACTTGGTGATAATTTCAACAAGATGTCCAGAAAACTGGAAAGTACGATTTCTGAACTGAAATCGGCAAATAACAAATTGCAGAAGGATATTGAAGATAAGATCAAGATTGATGAAATGCGTAAAGAATTTCTGGATAACGTATCACACGAGCTGAAAACTCCGATCGCGTTGATTCAAGGCTACGCAGAAGGTCTGAATGAAAATATTTCCGATGATCCAGAGAGCAGAGAGTTTTACTGTGAAGTTATCATGGATGAAGCATCCAAAATGAATAAACTGGTAAAGAATCTGTTGACCTTAAATCAGCTGGAATCCGGTAAACATGCTCCGGTGATGGAGCGCTTCGATATTGTATCTCTGATAAAAGGAGTGATCGGCTCTATGCACATTGTGATTGAGCAAAAAGAGGCAACAGTGATTTTTGAAGAGACAGAGCCCGTATACGTCTGGGCAGATGAATTTAAAACGGAAGAAGTTGTAACAAATTATACAAGCAATGCGTTAAATCATCTGGATGGAGAACGTAAGGTGGAAATCAAAGTACTCCATGAGGGTGACTGCGTAAAAGTGACGGTATTTAACACAGGAACTCCGATTCCGGAAGAGGATATTCCAAATCTCTCGGAAGAAATTCTATAAAGTAGATAAAGCACGTACAAGAGAGTATGGCGGAAGCGGCATTGGACTTTCGATTGTTGAGGCGATCCGTTGAGGGCATGAACCAGAAGTATGGCGTATGTAACTATGATAACGGTGTTGAGTTCTGGTTTACGCTGGATTGCAGACAGTAAGAAATTAAGAGAACATTGTCAGATGATCTTTCCTGTAAAGTAAAAGACCTGTCTTTCAGTCAGAAGTATGCGACAATGCCGATAACTAATGAATAGTAGCAGATGACTGAAATAAAAGAAAATAAAGAAACAAAAACAGACAGTTGCAAAGAAATTATACTTTGCAACTGTCTGTTTTTGGGTTATACTGTATTGTAGCTATGCAAATATAGCGGGCGGATATTCTTATCCGCCGGATCTGAATCAAAGGTAAAACAGACAGTTGATTCAGTTTGACAGGTACTCTGAGGTATACTTGGATTACTATATAATGAGGAAAAAGATAATGATATAGGAGGACAACATGATAGCGATAATCGATTACGACGCCGGAAATATCAAAAGCGTGGAAAAAGCACTTCATTATCTTGGAGAAGAAACAATTGTAACCCGTGATCCGCAGACTTTATTAAGTGCAGATAAAGTGATTCTGCCGGGAGTGGGAAGTTTTGGGCAGGCTATGGAGAATCTCCATACATATGGACTTGTACCGGTGATTCATGAGATTGTAGAGAAAAAGATACCATTTCTTGGAATCTGCCTTGGACTTCAGCTCCTTTTTGAAAGCAGTGAAGAAACCCCTGGTGTAGAGGGACTTGGAATCCTGAAAGGTAAAATCGTTAAGATTCCACCGGCAGCAGGACTTAAGATTCCGCATATGGGCTGGAACTCTCTGCATCTTCAGAATAATGGCAGATTGTTTGAAGGAATTCCGGAACAGACCTATGTATATTTTGTTCATTCCTATTATTTGCAGGCAGAGGATCCTGAAATCATAAAAGCAACGACAGAATATAGCACCTGCATTCATGCATCTGTAGAGAAAGACAATGTATTTGCGTGTCAGTTTCATCCGGAAAAGAGCAGCAAATGGGGACTGAAAATACTTAAGAATTTTGCTGCTATCGGAAAAACAACAGAAACTGACGAAAAGGAGGGAAGATAAATGTTTACAAAGAGAATTATTCCCTGCCTGGATGTAAATAATGGACGTGTGGTAAAGGGCGTTAATTTTGTTCAGCTTCGTGATGCCGGTGATCCGGTGGAGATTGCGAAGGCTTATGATGCGGCGGGAGCAGATGAACTGGTATTTCTGGATATTACAGCATCCTGCGAACAGAGAGACACCGTCGTAGATATGGTAAGACGTGTAGCTGCCAATGTATTTATTCCTTTTACAGTAGGCGGCGGAATTCGTACAGTAGATGATTTCAAGAAGCTGTTAAGAGAAGGCGCGGATAAAATTTCTGTAAATTCTGCGGCTATCGACAGACCGGAGCTTATCAGTGAAGCGGCAGATAAATTCGGAAGCCAGTGTGTTGTAGTTGCCATTGATGCCAAGAGAAGAGAAGATGGCGGCTGGAATATCTACAAACATGGTGGAAGACTGGATACAGGAATCGATGCTGTAGAATGGGCGAAGAAAGTGGAAGCCCTTGGCGCAGGTGAGATTCTTCTTACCAGCATGGACTGCGATGGAACGAAAGCGGGATATGATCTGAAACTTACCAGAGCAATCGCAGATGCAGTATCCATTCCGGTGATCGCATCAGGCGGTGCAGGTACATTGGAGCATTTTTATGATGCGCTTACAGAAGGAGGAGCAGATGCTGCGCTGGCTGCGTCTTTGTTCCATTATAAAGAACTGGAGATTTCACAGGTTAAGGATTACCTGGCAGACAGAGGAATTTCCGTGAGAAAGTAGAAAAGAGGTATCATAGTTATGTCAGCTATTACAGGTGACTGGCTGGAGGCATTGAAAGGTGAATTCCACCAGCCGTATTATGCCAAGCTTTATAAAACGGTAATGTCTGAATATCAGACAAGAAAGATTTTTCCACCGGCAGACGAACTGTTTAATGCGTTTCACTTTACGCCTCTTCATGAGGTGAAGGTAGTGATTCTGGGGCAGGATCCGTATCATAATGACGGACAGGCACATGGATTATGCTTTTCTGTAAAAAGAGGAGTAGAGACACCTCCGTCGCTGGTGAATATTTATCAGGAGCTCCATGATGACTGTGGATGTTATATTCCGAATAACGGAAATCTGGAGAAATGGGCGAAGCAGGGTGTGCTTCTTTTGAACACAGTTCTGACAGTACGTGCACATCAGGCTAACTCACACAGAGGAATTGGCTGGGAACAGTTTACAGATGCCGCGATCCAGGTTCTGAATGAACAGGATCGTCCAATCGTATTTTTGTTATGGGGACGTCCGGCACAGATGAAGAAATCCATGCTGAACAATCCGAAACATCTGATCCTGGAAGCACCTCATCCAAGTCCATTATCTGCTTACAGAGGATTCTTTGGGTGTAAGCATTTCAGCAAAACAAACGAATTTCTGATTGCCAACGGTCTGGAACCGATCGACTGGCAGATAGAAAATATATAAGAAAAGAGGTAATGTGTAGAACCAGAAGAAAGACACACAGCAACAACATGAATCAGAAAAATAATTTAGTAAAAAATGCATCCTTTCTGATGATTGCGGCAATGGTTTCCAAGGTAATCGGGCTGCTGTATAAGAGTCCGCTTTCCAACATTATCGGAAGCCTTGGAATGGGATATACAAGTCTTGCGCAGAATGCGTACATGATTCTTCTGATGATCGCGTCATTCAGCATTCCGCAGGCAGTATCAAAACTGATTTCCGAGCGCATTGCTCTGAAAGATTACAGGAATGCGCATAAGTTCTTTAAGGGAGCTATGATCTATGCGATGATCGTTGGAGGTGCAGTAGCACTGTTTTGTCTCTTCGGGGCAGGATTGATTATTCCAAGCAATCAGAAAGATGCAATTCTTGCGCTGCAGATCCTTGCGCCGACCATTTTCCTGTCCGGAATTCTGGGCGTGTTCAGGGGATATTTCCAGGCATATAGAAATATGATGCCTACATCTATTTCTCAGATTATTGAACAGGTATTTAATGCGGCAGTTAGTCTTCTGGCAGCCTGGGGATTTATCAACGTATTTGCGGATGGAACAGAGAACAGCATTGCGAAATGGGGAGCTGCGGGATCTACAGTAGGAACAGGAGCCGGTGTGGTCACCGCATTGATTTTTATGCTTCTGGTATACGGCGTGAATCGTGGAAAGATTATGCATCGTGTAAACAGAGATCATAAGCACCAGGAAGAGTCATATAAAGATATTTTCCGCGTGATCGTACTGGTAGTTTCGCCAATCATCCTCAGCGCATTTGTATATAATGTCAATGCATATATTAATGGATATCTTTTCTCAGATATTCTTGGCAGAAGAGGCGGAGACGCAACACAGATTGGCATTCTCTATGCAGAATACGCAACTTACTTTATGACGATCATTAATATTCCACTGACCTTATCCAGTACAGCGCCGACTTCTATGATTCCTGAAGTATCAGCGTTGTATGCTACAGGAGATATTGAGGCAACCAGAGAATGTATCGATCAGACGGTGCAGCTTTCTATGGTAGTTTCTGCGCCATGTGCGATGGGACTTGCAGTACTTGCACAGCCAATTGTATTCCTGCTTTATGGAAATTCCACAGGGCTTGCAGCGAATCTGCTCATCCTTGGATCATTTTCCATTCTCCTAAACGGAATGTCAAATATTTCCAATGGTGTTCTACAGGCAATCGGACAGCAGAAGATTCCGGTTATCACAGCTGCAATTGCATTGGTTGTGGATATCATTGTGGTAGTGGTATTGCTGTTTACGACAAACCTGGGAGTTTATGCACTGCTGATTGCGATGGTGATTTATTCTATCGTTGTATGCGTGCTGAATGATCTGGCAATGAAGAAATATCTGCAGTACAAGAATCCATGGAAAAAGGGTTACCTGTATCCGATTCTTGCATCTGTTCCAATGGGAATCGTTGCAGGATGCATCTGCTATGGATTGAATATTTTTGTGAAATCCAACTTCATCTGCCTGATCGTTTCGATTCCAATCGCGGCAGTTGTTTATCTGCTTGCTTATCTGATCATCAGTAAGCCATCAGAGGCAGAATTGAGAAGAATACCGGGAGGAAGCTATCTTGTAAAAGTTGCTGAGAAACTTCCGTTCTGGCAGAATAATAATTAAATAAAAGTAAAAGAGCTGTATTCCAGATACTGTCACATTTCTACGCAAGAATATAAAACAGATATCTGTGTGATACAGCTCTTTTATTTGCTTAACAGATATAATTTAAATAGGGAAATATTATTTCAACTGGAAAATAAATGAATATAAAAGCCCTTATTATCTGCCGGTTATTTCTTCTGTGCTTTTTTCAGATTTTTCTGAGCAGTGGAGAGCATCAGTTTGATTCGGTTCGAGCTGGTTAACTTCGCTGGCGCCTGGATCATAGTCGATGGCTACAATGTTTGCTGTAGGATATTCGCGGCGGATTTCTTTGATAACACCCTTACCCACAATATGGTTCGGCAGACATCCGAAAGGCTGGATACAAACAATATTCGGAACATCTCCATGGATCAGTTCCATCATCTCTCCTGTCAGGAACCATCCTTCACCTGTCTGGTTTCCGGTGGAAACGATCGGAGATGCCATTTTTGCCAGATCTCTGATATCAGCAGGCGGTGCGAAATGACGGCTCTGCGCAAGGGCTTCGCTTGCAGGCTTTCTCACCCATTCGATTGCTTTGATTCCCCAGTTTGCCATGGTTGCCTTGGACTTCTTGAAGCCAAGATTTTCTACCTTGAAGTTCTGGTTATAGAAACAGTAGCACATGAAATCGATCAGATCCGGTACAACTGCCTCAGCACCTTCAGATTCCAGAAGCTCTGCCAGATGATTATTTGCAGCAGGCAGGAACTTGACAAGGATCTCACCTACGATGCCGACACGAGGCTTCTTCACATCGCTGATCGGAATTGTGTCAAATTCATGAACCATTTCACGGCACATTTTCTTAAACTGGCTGTGGCTGACACTGCTTCCGCTTAAGAAAGAAATCACACGCTGTTCCCAGATTTTGTGCTTTCTGTTTACGATTCCCTCTTCCAGTTCGTAAGGACGCATACGGTATACGCATTTCATCAGGATATCTCCGAATACGGCACCGTACGCAACTTTTTTCACCAGTGGAAGGGTAAGTTTGAATCCCGGGTTGCTTTCCAGACCACTTAAGTTGACGGAAATAACCGGAATCTGCTCCATACCGGCTTTCTTTAACGCGCGGCGGATAAATGCAATGTAGTTGGAAGCACGACATCCACCGCCTGTCTGTGACATGACAACGGCTGTCTTATTCAGGTCATATTTGCCGGAAAGCAATGCATCCATGATTTGGCCAACCACGATCAGAGACGGATAGCAGGCATCATTATTTACGTATTTCAGACCTACATCTACGGCGTGTTTGTTATCGTTTGGAAGTACTTCCAGATTATATCCGCAGGAATTGAAAGCTGCCTGTAAAAGGCTGAAATGGAACGGCGACATCTGCGGACAGAGAATCGTATAATCCTTTCTCATTTCCTTTGTGAAGGATACTTTATCAATAGAAGCCGGTTTGATATTACGTTTCTGTCCTTGAGCTTTCTTTGCACGGATCGCAGCGTATCAGGGAGCGGATACGGATCCTTGCTGCACCGAGGTTGTTTACTTCATCAATCTTTAAGCAGGTATAGATTTTGTCGCTTCCGTCGAGAATTTCATAAACCTCGTCAGTAGTAACAGCATCCAGACCACATCCGAAGGAGTTGAGCTGAATCAGGTCGAGGTCATCACGAGTCTTAATGTAGTTTGCGGCTGCATACAGTCTGGAATGATACATCCACTCGTCATTTACACGAATCGGACGTTCTATAGGTGCCAGATGAGAGATGGAATCCTCAGTAAGTACAGCGATTCCATAACTGTTGATCAGATCCGGGATGCCGTGATGGATTTCGGGATGAATGTGGTATCGGCGTCCTGCGAGAACAATACCGTGACGGCCTGTTTCCTCCAGATATTTCAGAGTCTCCTCGCCCTTTTTCTGCACATCGCGGCGGGCAGCAGCCATTTCTTCCCATCCTTTATGTGCCGCAGCTTTGACTTCTTCAACCGGGATATCCTTGAATTCCTCTATCAGACGCTTGGTCAGGATTTCCTCAGAGGTAAACGCAAGGAACGGATTGCGGAAATCAATGGACGGATCATTTAATTCATCTACATTGTTCTTGATATTCTCTGCATAGGAAGTAACAATCGGGCAGTTGTAATGGTTGACTGCATCCGGAAATTCGTTACGTTCATATGGGATACATGGGTAGAAAATAAATTTCACACCATTTCGGATCAGCCATGTCACATGACCATGTGCAAGTTTAGCCGGGTAACATTCGGACTCACTTGGGATGGATTCAATTCCCAGCTCGTAAATCTTTCTGGTGGAAGTAGGTGAAAGAACAACCTCGTACTTCAGTTCTGTAAAGAAAGTATACCAGAAAGGATAATTTTCAAACATATTCAGAACACGCGGGATACCTACCTTGCCTCGCGTTGCCTTGTCAGCACTGAGAGGTGTGTAGGAGAAAATACGTTTATATTTATATTCATAAAGGTTCGGAATATGATCTTTGTTTTTCTCTTTGCCAATACCGCGTTCACAGCGGTTACCGCTTACATACTGGCGGCCTCCGGAGAACTTGTTGATAGTCAGACGACAGTTATTGGTACATCCGCGGCAGTTTGCCATGGAAGTTGTATATTTCAGCTCATTGATTTTGTCAATGGAGAGCATAGTAGTTTCTGAGCCTTCCTGATGGCGCTCGCGGGCAATCAGTGCGGCACCGAAGGCACCCATGATTCCGGCGATATCCGGGCGGATGGCCTCGCAGTTGGCAATTTTTTCGAAACTTCTCAGAACTGCATCATTGTAGAAAGTACCACCCTGTACAACGATGTGTCTGCCAAGTTCGGAAGCATCAGAAACTTTGATAACCTTATAGAGCGCATTTTTGATAACAGAGTAAGCAAGACCTGCGGAAATATCGGAAACCTCAGCTCCCTCTTTCTGTGCCTGCTTTACCTTGGAATTCATGAAAACAGTACATCTGGTACCAAGATCAATAGGATGCTGTGCAAAAACAGCAGCTTTTGCGAAATCCTGTACTGTATAATTCAGGGATTTGGCAAAGGTTTCAATGAAGGAACCGCATCCGGAGGAACACGCTTCATTCAACTGTACGCTGTCAACGGTCTTATTGCGGATTTTGATACATTTCATATCCTGTCCGCCGATATCCAGGATACAGTCTACCTCAGGGTCAAAGAAAGCAGCTGCATAGTAATGAGATACGGTTTCAACCTCGCCCTCATCCAGGAGCAGGGCAGCCTTGATCAGAGCCTCGCCGTAACCTGTAGAGCAGGAATAAGCAATCTTTGCATCTTTGGGAAGCAGTTCGTAAATCTCTTTAATAGAACGGATGGTAGTTTTTAACGGGTTTCCGTTGTTGCTGCTGTAGAAAGAGTAGAGAAGTGTTCCGTCTTCGCCTACCAGCGCAGTTTTGGTTGTGGTGGAACCTGCATCAATACCCAGATAGCAGTTTCCTTTATATGTAGCCAGATCTCCTGTTTTTACCTTATAGGAACTCTGACGTTTTGCAAATGCATCGTATTCTTCCTGAGAAGTGAAAAGCGGTTCCATACGTTCTACTTCGAAATCCAGCTTAATGGAATTGCGGAGTCTGTCTTTCATTTCTGTCAGGGAAATGGAGTTGTCTTCTTTTGCATTTAATGCAGAACCAATGGCTGCAAAAAGATGGGAGTTCTCCGGAATGATAGTGTGTTCCTCATCCAGCTTCAAAGTACGGATAAAGGATTCTCTCAGTTCGGACAGGAAGTGGAGCGGACCACCCAGGAATGCAACATGTCCACGAATGGGTTTTCCACAGGCAAGACCGGAAATAGTCTGGTTTACAACTGCCTGGAAAATAGAAGCTGACAGATCCGGTTTGGTTGCACCGTCATTGATCAGCGGCTGGATATCAGTTTTGGCGAAAACACCGCAGCGTGCAGCAATCGGGTAGAGTGCCTTGTAATCTTTGGCATATTCATTCAGACCTGTTGCATCTGTCTGGAGAAGAGAAGCCATCTGGTCGATGAAAGAACCGGTACCGCCTGCACAGATACCGTTCATACGCTGTTCTACATTTCCGTTTTCGAAATAAATGATCTTGGCATCCTCGCCGCCAAGCTCAATGGCAACATCTGTCTTTGGTGCCAGCTTCTGCAGAGAAGTAGAAACTGCAATAACCTCCTGGGTAAAAGGAACGCCCAGATGATTGGCAAGGGTCAGACCGCCGGAACCTGTGATCACAGGATGGAGAGTCATCTCACCATACTGATCAAAGGCCTCCTGAAGAAGGTCTGCAAGGGTTTCCTGAATGTTCGCAAAATGACGCTTATAATCCGCGAAAATGAGATTTTCATTCTCATCTAAGATCGCGATCTTTACAGTAGTGGAACCAATGTCAATTCCAAGTGTTTTGTAATTCATAAAGTAAATTCAAGCCTCCTCGTATTGTATATAAACAAAGTTGAAATTTTCCTGTTACTGTTCATGCTGATATCATGCAAAGCGTGTTGCCGGACATGAAGTAAACAGTAAAAATCTATCCTGTTCTTTCCTATTAAATACCTGTTTCCAGATATGGAATATTCCGTAATATTATACGCTAATGGTCTGGAAAAGACAATATAAAAGTTTACCAAGGTTTGAGTGAATTGCAGTTGAAAATTCAGCTATTTCAAGATATAATAAAAAAAGTAATTTTTATCAAGAGGAGAAGAAAAATGGCAGAATATAAACTTCTGAAAACAGAGGGGCGTGCCAAACGTGCGGAGTTTCATACAGTGCATGGTACGATCCAGACTCCTGTTTTTATGAATGTGGGAACGATCGGTGCGATTAAAGGCGCTGTATCCACTATGGATTTACAGCAGATCGGAACACAGGTAGAATTATCAAATACTTATCATCTTCATGTGCGCCCGGGTGATAAAATAGTAAAGCAGTTAGGTGGCCTTCATAAATTTATGGTATGGGACAAACCAATCCTTACAGACTCAGGTGGATTCCAGGTATTTTCCCTTGCAAAGCTGAGAAAGATCAAAGAAGAGGGAGTCTATTTTAACTCCCATATTGACGGACATAAGATCTTTATGGGGCCGGAAGAGAGTATGCAGATCCAGTCCAATCTTGCCTCCACTATTGCCATGGCATTTGATGAATGCCCCAGCAGTGTGGCTGACAGGGATTATGTGCAGAAATCCGTAGACAGAACCACACGATGGCTTGCCCGCTGCAAGGCAGAGATGGCAAGACTGAACAGTCTGCCGGATACCATTAACAAAGAACAGCTTCTGTTTGGAATCAACCAGGGCGCTGTTTATGAAGATATCCGTATTGAGCATGCCAAAGCGATCTCTGAAATGGATCTGGATGGCTATGCTGTCGGTGGTCTGGCAGTTGGAGAAACCCATGAAGAGATGTACAGGATCCTGGATGCGGTAGTCCCTTATCTTCCTCAGAATAAACCTACTTACCTGATGGGCGTGGGAACACCGGCCAATATTCTGGAAGGTGTTGAACGTGGAATTGATTTCTTTGACTGCGTATATCCAAGCCGTAACGGTCGTCATGGACATGTATATACCAATCATGGAAAGATGAATCTGTTCAATGCAAAATATGAACTGGACACACGTCCTATCGAAGAGGGCTGCCAGTGCCCTGCATGCCGGCATTACAGCAGAGCCTATATCCGTCATTTGTTGAAAGCAAAGGAAATGCTGGGAATGCGTCTCTGTGTACTTCACAATCTGTATTTCTATAATCATATGATGGAAGAGATCCGAGATGCTCTTGATGCAGGAAACTTCGCAGAATATAAGAAAATGCGGCTGGAAGGCTTTGAAGAGGGCAAAATAAACTCGAAAAGATAATCTGTATATAAAATAATTATTAAATATGCCAAAAACTCTTGAAGTAAAGCGGTTTTTTGTGTATGATGTGTAGTGACGCTTTAACCGGATTGTTCTGTATGAAATACAAGGATTCGTACGGAAAGTAACGGAGATTATAAGTGGATTGCAAAGCAGCTCTTCAGTATGAGCAGCCGTCAGGACGGTCTGTAAATATGTGATGGACTGCAAATATGCAGAATAACAGGATAAGTTACAGGAGGAATCAAAATGGACGCATCAAGCGGAATGGGTATGGTTGGCGCTATTGTCTGGATGGTAGTACTGTTTGGAATTATGTACTTCTTAATGCTTCGCCCTCAGAAAAAAGAGCAGAAGAGACTTCAGGCAATGTTAAATGACATGGAGGTTGGCGACAGCATTGTTACTACCGGCGGCTTTTATGGAGTTGTCATTGACATGACAGAAGAAGATGTGATCGTAGAATTCGGTAATAACAAAAACTGCCGTATTCCAATGAGAAAACAGGCAATCGCTGAAGTTGAAAAAGCCGGAAGCGCTGCCGAATAATGAAAGAGATATAAAAAAGCAGAACCTATAGTCAGTGATGACTGTGGTTCTGCTTTTTTTATAATAAAATGTCCGGAAAAAAACACTTTTATATTTTTTCACTTTAATAGGTTGAAATCTGTCGGAAAGTGCGTTATTATAATAACAATTACGCAATTAGAGTATTTTTGGAGGAAATTATTATGGATTATAAGATTGCATTGATCCCCGGCGACGGAATCGGACCGGAAATCGTAAGAGAAGCAAAGAAAGTACTGGACAAGGTATGCGAGAAATATGGACACAGCTTTTCCTATTCAGAAGTTCTGTTAGGCGGTGCATCCATCGATGTACACGGCGTACCCCTTACTGATGAGGCAATTGCCACTGCCAAATCATCAGACGCCGTACTGATGGGCTCTATTGGCGGAGAT